>JAIERD010000015.1 GCA_019747155.1 Pseudomonadaceae bacterium | reverse complement strand
ATTGGCTACCAGGGCTGGGTCGGCTGTGAATACAAGCCGGCTACCACCACCGTAGCCGGCCTCGGCTGGATGAAAGCGCATAACGCAATCTGAGTTCGTAGGATGGGTTGAGCGCAGCGATACCCATCGAACCAGGCCCACAACAGACATCACGACACCAGGAGAAACTCCTCATGGCTAAAATCGGATTTATCGGCACCGGCATCATGGGCAAGCCTATGGCGCAGAACCTGCAAAAAGCCGGGCACACCCTGTTTTTCTCCGAGCACTTCGACAAAGCACCGGCGGACTTGCTCGGCGAGCACGGCATCGGCCTGGCTAACCCGCGTGAAGTGGCGCAGGAAGCTGAATTCATCATCATCATGGTGCCGGATACCCCGCAGGTTGACGACGTACTGTTCCGCGCCGACGGCGTAGCGGCAGGCGTTACGGCCGGCAAAGTGGTGATCGACATGAGTTCAATTTCTCCCACGGCCACAAAACAGTTCGCCGAAAAAATCAAGGCCACCGGCGCCAGCTATCTAGACGCGCCAGTGTCCGGCGGCGAAGTCGGCGCCAAAGCCGCGACCCTGTCGATCATGGTCGGCGGTTGCCCGCAAGCCTTCGAACGTGTGCTGCCACTGTTCCAAGTGATGGGCAAGAACATCACCCACGTTGGCGCCAATGGCGACGGCCAGACCGCGAAAGTGGCCAACCAGATCATCGTCGCCCTGAACATTCAGGCAGTGGCCGAAGCCCTGTTGTTCGCCGCCAAGAACGGCGCGGACCCAGCCAAGGTGCGTGAAGCGCTGATGGGTGGTTTCGCCGGCTCGAAGATTCTCGAAGTCCACGGCGAGCGCATGATCAAAGGCACTTTCGATCCAGGCTTCCGTATCAGCCTGCACCAGAAGGACCTTAATCTGGCCCTGGCCGGCGCACGCGAACTGGGCCTGAACCTGCCCAACACCGCCAATGCCCAGCAAGTGTTCAGCACCTGCGCAGCCATCGGTGGCAGCAACTGGGATCACTCGGCGTTGATCAAGGGCCTGGAACATATGGCCAACTTCTCGATCCGTAAAGAGTAAGCGCTGCATCTGTAGGGTGGGCTTCAGTCCACCGCCGGCCAAGGTTGGAGCCTTGGCCGGCTGAAGCCCTCCCTACAGAGTTCTCGGTTCGCAACATAAGAGCTGCAATTGCTCGCCGGTCAGTGGCGAGTAAGTAAACCTTTCGACCTCCCGGCAGGCGGTGTCACGGCCTGCCCTGCCGGGTTGGTCGATTCCAGTCCACAAGCGTTGCGACCGACGACCCTTGTGGACTGCAATCGGCCCTATCGTTTTTCGTAGGAGCGGCCTTGGCCGCGAAATGCAGGCACCGCAAAGCATCGCGGGCAAGCCCGCTCCTACAGGTGGCACGTTCAAGCATTAACACCAACATCACCTAACACCCGCAATCATCAGGAGCCCGGTCATGTCGTTCGATCCAGCCTTCAATCCAGAGTCATTGCTGCGCGAGCTGTTCACCACCGCCATCGACGCTGCCCATCCGCGTCAGGTGCTGGCCGACCATTTGCCCGCCGACCGTAGCGGTCGCGTCATCGTCATAGGTGCCGGCAAAGCGGCGGCGGCGATGGCCGAGGTCATAGAGCGCGAGTGGCAAGGCGAGATTTCCGGCCTGGTGGTGACCCGTTACGATCACGGCGCCAACTGCAGCAAAATCGAAGTGGTCGAGGCCGCCCATCCAGTGCCCGACGCCGCCGGTTTAGCCGTGGCGCAGCGGGTACTCAAGCTGGTCAGCGGCCTGAGCGAGACCGACCGAGTGATCTTCCTGCTGTCGGGCGGTGGCTCCGCCCTGCTCGCCCTGCCAGCAGCCGGCCTGTCACTGGCAGACAAGCAAGGCATCAACAAGGCCCTGCTCAAATCCGGCGCCAGCATCAGCGAGATGAACTGCGTGCGCAAACACCTCTCGGCGATCAAAGGTGGACGTTTAGCCAAGGCCTGCTGGCCGGCCAGCATCTACACCTATGCAATTTCCGATGTACCAGGCGATGAGCCGACGGTGATTGCCTCCGGCCCCAGCGTAGCCGACCCGAGCACCTCGGCCGAGGCGCTGGCGATCCTCCATCGCTATGCCATCGAGATCCCGGCCGCCGTGCTGGCCCGCTTGCACGACCCGCGCGCCGAGACGGTCAAATACGCCGACCCGTGCTTGAGCCGCAGCCATTTTCAACTGATCGCCACCCCGCAACAGTCACTCGAAGCGGCCGCCGCCCGCGCCCGCGCCGCTGGCATCACGCCGATCATCCTCGGCGATCTAGAAGGTGAATCGCGCGAGGTGGCCAAGGTGCATGCCGGCATCGCCCGGCAGATCGTCCTGCACGGCCAACCGATCAAACCGCCTTGCGTGATTCTGTCCGGTGGTGAAACCACGGTGACGGTGCGCGGCAACGGCCGCGGCGGGCGCAATGCGGAGTTTTTACTCAGCCTGACCGAGAGCCTCAAGGGTTTACCCGGCGTCTATGCGCTGGCCGGCGACACCGACGGCATCGATGGCTCGGAAGACAACGCCGGCGCCCTGATGCGCCCCGACAGCTATGCCCGCGCCGTCGAACTGGGCCTCAGCGCCACTAATGAATTGGATAACAACAACGGCTATGGCTACTTCGCTGCCCTCAACGATCTGATCGTCACCGGCCCGACGCGTACCAACGTCAACGATTTCCGCGCCATTCTCATATTGGAAGCTGCCCAATGATTGCCGATAAGAAAGTAAAAATCCTCGCCACCCTCGGCCCGGCCATCAAGGGCATCGACGATATTCGTCAGCTGGTCGAAGCCGGGGTCAATCTGTTCCGCCTGAACTTCAGCCACGGCGAGCACGCCGACCACGCCGAGCGTTTCAACTGGGTGCGTGAAGTTGAGCGTCAGTTGAACCAGCCGATCGGCATCCTGATGGACCTGCAAGGGCCGAAGCTACGGGTCGGCCGTTTTGCCGAGGGCAAGGTCAACTTGGTTCGTGGCCAAGCGTTTCGCCTCGACCTCGACCCAACGCCGGGCACGCTTGAGCGCGCCAACCTACCGCACCCGGAAATTATCGCTGCCCTGCAGCCCGGCATGAATCTGCTGCTGGACGACGGCAAACTGCGTCTGCAAGTAACCGCCAAACACAGCGATGCGATCGAGACCCTGGTGATTGCCGGTGGCGAACTGTCCGACCGTAAAGGCGTCAACGTGCCAGAAGCGGTGTTGGAACTCAGCCCGCTGACCAGCAAAGACCGCATCGATCTGGACTACGGCCTCAAGCTGGGGGTGGATTGGGTCGCACTGTCGTTTGTGCAGCGCCCGCAAGACATCATCGAAGCCCGCGCGATCATTGGCGACAAAGCCTTCCTGATGGCCAAGATCGAGAAGCCGTCGGCCGTTGAGCACCTGCAAGCGATCGCCGAACTCTGCGACGCGATCATGGTGGCCCGTGGCGATTTGGGCGTGGAAGTGCCGGCCGAGAACGTGCCACGCATCCAGCGCGACATTATCCGCACCTGCCGCCAACTGGGTAAACCCGTGGTAGTAGCCACCCAGATGCTCGAATCGATGCGCTTCTCCCCGGCGCCGACCCGCGCCGAGGTCACAGACGTAGCCAATGCGGTGGCCGAAGGCGCCGATGCGGTGATGCTGTCGGCGGAAACCGCCTCCGGTGATTACCCGCTGGAAGCCGTGCAGATGATGAGCAAGATCATCCGCCAGGTGGAGAACGGTCCAGACTTCCAAGCCCAGCTGGATGTCAGCCGCCCGCACGCCGAAGCCACTGCCTCGGACGCGATCAGCTGCGCGATCCGCCGGATCAGCAGCATTTTGCCGGTGGCCGCGCTGGTCAACTACAGCGAGTCGGGCGCCTCCAGCTTGCGCGCTTCCCGTGAGCGGCCCAAGGCGCCGATTTTGAGCCTGACGCCAAACATCAACACCGCACGGCGTTTGACCGTGGCCTGGGGCATCTACTCGGTGGTCAATACGCGGCTGAACAAGGTCGAAGAGATCACCAGCACCGCGCTGGAAATCGCCCAGGCGCAGAACATGGCGCAACGCGGCGACACCCTGGTGATCACCGCCGGCGTGCCTTTCGGCCAGCCAGGAACGACCAATACCCTGCGCATCGA
>JAIERD010000350.1 GCA_019747155.1 Pseudomonadaceae bacterium | reverse complement strand
GGTAGTGCAGGTTAAAACCGCCCAGTTCGATAAAGCGTGAGCCGCAATCGGGATGGCCATAGCGCTGTTTCAACGCCGCCAACGACAAAGAACCAAAACCCAAACGGGCCATGCCCTCCGCCAACGGCGGCAACAGGGCGGAATTGGCAAGCGACATGCGGGCACCTCGAAGATTGTTGTTATGGGCGCTTATCAGAGCACGCAGGCGCAGCCCTGGCGCCCAATCTAATGGTCAGTGGGGCCCAATGAGCCGGGCATATCAGGCCAACTCAGGATACAAATCAGGTAACCAGCTCAGGGCAGAGCGCAGCGATCAGCAAGTCGCCCATCACCTGTTTGGCTTGCTCGATCTCGGCGCGTTTGGCCTGCCGACCGAGCAGCTCCAGGGATGCCGCCTCCAGCGCCCAGATCAGCGCCCGGTAAGTCAGCGGATGGCGCTGCGACTGGCCCGCCTGCAGACGCTCGATCAGCAGCCGGACCATTTCCAGATGGGCGCGCTGGCGATGGGCGGCCAGGGGCGAGTCGGCGCGCAGGGCTTCTTCTTGCATCAACCGGATGATCGGTCCGACGGCCAGGTGATAGTCAAAAAACAGCGCGACCATGGCCCGCAGCCAAGTCTGCGGGCTGTCGGCCACTGGCTGCATCTCGCCAAAGCGCGCCAGCAGCAAGGACACCGACATCTGGTAGATGCTTTCCAGCACCTCCATCTTGTTACTGAAGTATTTGTAGAAGGTCCGCCGCGACACATTGGCCGCCGTCAGCAGGTCATTCACCGTGGTCTCGGCCAGGCCTTTGCTGGCGAACATCGGGATCGCCGCCAACTGGATATTGGTCCGCTGCAAATGCCCCACCAACGGCCCCTCGACCTGCGCGCCCTGCTGGCGGGCGACCGCACGGTAACCGCCGAGGTCTTCAAACACCGCGCGCACCGCGCCGTGTTCAGTTGCAGCCAACGACATTGCCCCGCACTCCCAACCAAGGCGCGGGTGACGGCGGCGGCCGAGCTGAGTACTCTTGGCCACGCCCTCACCCACCGGACTGTTCTTTGCCGATGAAGCTAACACGCCGCTTGCTCTGGCCGCTGGCCATCCTTTTGTTGGTTATTTGCCAGCCGCTGCGCGCCGGCGAGTTGTTTTACCTGGGCGAGAAGATTCCCGACGTGCAAAAACCCTGGGACAGCGCCAGCTACCAGCAGATGATTGTGGCCCTGCAAAAGCTCGACAAAACCCAAGCCAACGCCCTGCCCCGGCGCAGCGGCGAGTTCACCGGGCCGATCTACCTGCGCATGGTCAGCGTGGAAAATTTCAAGCCGCAGCTGAATATCTATGCGCCGCTGGAACTGCGCCAGAACGAGGCCCGCGAACTGTTGTTCCAGCTCAAGGAGCTGATGCGCCTGTACTTTGATTTCAGCGCCAAACAACAACCTTACGGCGCCGAAGCCCTCGGCCTGATGACCTATTCGATGCAACAACAGGCGGTGCTGTTCACCCTCACCACCGAGTTCTGGACCACCCTGTCGCCCACCGAGCAGCGCAACCCGGTGCGTCTCAAAGGCCTGCAAGAGACCAAAGCCGCCGCCGCCATGCTGACCGCCAGCGCCCTCGACTACTTGGAGCTGAGCAAACAATTTAGCCAGGAAGACTTGGTGCTGTACGGCGCCGAATTGGGCAAGCAATTGCCCGACCTGTTCGTGCATTTGCCCAGCGACGTGCGCCCACAACTGCTCGCGCGCATCGACAGCCTCAGCCGCCAACACCCCTACCCCAAAGTGCGCAATAGCCTGACGGAGCTGCTGCCGGTGTTGTTGATGATTCAGGCCGACGTCGAAAAACAGCAAGCGCAACCGCTGAAACGCCCGGCCCAGGCGGCCAGCAAACTCGACCTGTCGGCGCCCAAGGAGCCACAGCTCTAGCGGGCAGGTTAGAAATTGGGGCGGTCCCAGTTCGATTGCGTAGGGTGGGCTTCAGCCCACCGCCTCTGAACAGCGCAATATTGGTGGGCTAAAGCCCACCCTACGCCAAGCCCAGCGCAGCTAGCTCAACCAACGTGCGGGCACAGCCTAAAAATTCAGGCCGACGCTCAGCGCCAGAAAATCGCGATCAGATCGTGGGTTATACGCGCCGCCAAAGAAGCTGTTGTAGCTCAGGCTGGCGTTGTAGCTGTTCTGAAACTCGGCCGCCAAGCCGACCCCAACCGCCTTGCTGCCCTGATTGAACTGCGGGCCGTAACCGCGCACATCCTGCGCCAGGGCCAGATTGGGCGACAGATTAAGTCCCGGCCACACATTGGCATAATCCAGGCTGGCCCGCGCCCGCCAGCCCCAGGATTGCTCGGTGTAAAAGCCCTGATCGTTACAGGCTTGGTCGCCCTGGGGATTAAGCAACCCGCACTGGCTGTTATCCGGCAGCTGCCCGAGCCCATAGAGGCCGTCGCGCCCGAAACGCAGCTGTCTGTCCGCCACACCATTAAGGTGGGCGACGCCAACTTCGGCCTGCAGCTTCAGCTGTTCGGCGCCCAGCACCTGCTCGACCACTTGGGTAACGCCCAGTTGCAGCTGAGTCATGGGATGGCGCTGATAGCCGCGCAGTTGGCTACCGGCCGCCGCGCTGGCATAACCACTGCTGAGCAGCGGATTAGCCGCCATGGCCGTCGGATCCAGGGCCACCAGGGTTAAGTCGGCGCCATTGATTTGCAGCGGCATATTCGGGCTGTGACTCAGTTGCGCAAACAGCCGGGTGCCGCCGCGTTCGCGGGCAATGCTCAGGCCGTACTGGCGGATGTCTTCTGGATAGCCCATTTGGTACTGGGCACTGGTTGCGCCGCTTAGCGGATCAACCTGCCCGACGGGTTGGCCAACCTGGGTGCTGAAAAATGCCGTGCGGCTGTGGTAATTCAGGGCATACAGACCCAACTCGCTACCGCCTAACTCTTGCGCCTGCCAATGCAGCGCCACGCCGTACTGGCCACTGTCGCGGGCCTCTTGATCGGGCAAGCGCGGCATATAGCGATAACCGGCCGCCGCTTGCGGGGCAAAGTCGGAGCCGGCAACTGCCAGGCGTGTATCGCAGCCTTGGGCCTGTACATCGCTGACGGCAAAGAAAGTGCCGCAGTTGCTCTGCACCTCGGCTTGCCAGTCGAGTTGATAAAACAACTCGGCCGAAACGCTCGGTGTCAGCTGCTGACCCAGGTGCAATAAATTGACCGGCAAGGCGCCGTCTTCGATGGGCGTCGCCGGCCGCTGCAAAGCTTGGCGATCCAGCGGATTGATGCTGTTTAGCGGGTTTTCCAGCAAGTGGCTCTCGCCCCAGCGCAGCAGTTGTTTACCGCCGCGCACTGAGCCGGCTAACTCGCCTTGCGGGCCGTCGAGCTGGTAGTTGTGATAACCGTAGGCTTCGAGAATTTCGCCACCCGAGGCCTGGGCGCCGGGCTGGCGGCCGTGGTTATCGATGTCATACAGCGGCAAGGACTGGTCCATCAGGCCGAAGTCATACCAATAGTGGCCTCGCACAAACAGGCCGCTGTCACCCTGACGTAACTCCAAGCCATGCCAGCCATCGAAGCGCTTAGAGAAAGCATCGCCACGGGCAAAATTCAGCCGGCCATCATCGCCGGTCTGCGCTGCGGCCGTGCCGCCGTTACGCGTGCCGATCAGCTCGCGATCCGGCGCACTCATGGCCCAGTCGACTTCCAGCGCCAGGCGCGAATCGAGGTTGGCCTCCAGCCCGCCAATATTGAATGGCACCGCCCAAGCCGGCGCCGCCAAAACGCAAGGCAAACTCAACAGCAGACGCGCAACGGGGCGCGAGCATAGCGGGCGAAAGGCTGGGAAATAAAACGGCGACATGGAATTCTCAGAAAAATACTGCCGGGCAAATCCGCCCGTGCGGCGCCAGGGCTGGCAAGCCACGACTAATCCGCCAAGTTTCCAGTGCCGACCGGCCGCAGGCAAGTCTTGGCGGGAAGCACTATGGCAAAGGTTAGAGATTTATGTGCTGACTGCAGCCCAGTTGCAGACCTTGTTTTGTAGGGTGGGCTTTAGCCCACCGTAACCGCTCCATAAACCCCACCTTCAAATGATCCAAGTACGGTCTGATGCTGTGCTCCCGATTTCTTTCTGG
>JAIERD010000564.1 GCA_019747155.1 Pseudomonadaceae bacterium | reverse complement strand
AGCAAGTCGATGCCTTCGGCGGCCATAAAAGCCGCCAGCCCCTCAGCGCCACCGAAACCGCCGACCCGCAGCTGGCACGGCAGATCGGCCGGCTGCTTGCCCAAGCCGGCCAGGCTGTAGATATCCTGCGGGCCGAGGCGGCGGGCGATAGTCAACGCATCGCCGACGCCACCGAGCAATAAAACCCGACTCATACAGCCTCCTGCGCGTGGCCGATAATCAGCCCTTGTCGATCGATGGCAAACACTTCCAACTGCACCTGCGCCGGCACTATGCCACGGGCAAAGGCCAGCGCGTGGGCGCAGACCGCATCGCCCAGCGCCACGCCCGCCGCACCGGCCAAGGCCACCGCCTGCTGGCTGGTGTTGGCGGCGCAGATAGCCGCGTGTAACTCCACGCTGGCGCCCAACTCGGCGGCCCACGCGGCCAGTTGCGGCAGGTCGATGCTGGAGTGGCGGCTGTGTAAATCCATATGCCCGGCGGCCAGTTTGCTGATTTTGCCGAAGCCACCACAGATGCTCAGCTTGGCTACCGGGGCCTTGCGCAGGTGCTTGAGCACCGCGCCAACGAAGTCGCCCATCTCGATCAAGGCGGTGTCGGCCAGGCCGTAATGCTGACGCATGCAATCTTTGCTGGCGTTGCCGGTGCAGGCGGCCAGGTGCGTGAAACCGTTGGCGCGAGCCACGTCGATGCCTTGATGAATGGAGGCGATATAGGCCGCACAGGAAAACGGCCGGACGATGCCGCTGGTGCCGAGAATCGACAGACCGCCAAGGATACCCAGGCGTGGATTCATGGTCTTCAGCGCCAGCGCCGCACCGCCCTCGACACCGATGCTGACCTCGAAGCCACCGCCGTAGCCATGCTCGGCGGCCAACTGGTTCAGGTGCTGAGTCATCATCTGCCGGGGCACCGGATTGATCGCCGGCTCACCGACCGGCGTGGTCAGCCCCGGCTTGGTCACAGTGCCAACCCCTTCGCCGGCATGAAAACGCACCCCAGGCGCGGCGCTCAACTGCACCCGCGCAAACAGCAGCGCGCCGTGGGTCACGTCCGGGTCGTCACCAGCATCCTTGATGGTCCCGGCTTCGGCGCCGGCGTCACACAGACGGCAAAATTCCAGGCGCATCAACACCTGCTGGCCCTTGGGCAGGACTATCTCGACCGCATCGCTGGCCACACCACCGAGCAACAGCCGCGCCGCCGCCAGACTGGTGGCGGTGGCGCAACTGCCGGTGGTGTAACCGCTGCGCAAGGGCGCGGGCTGCTCAGGGGTTTCGTCACGCATGGCGGGCTTCGTGGACGGTAGAAAAACGCATTGTAGGCCGAGCGATGGGTACTTGGGTGAAAGCCGAGTATCCGGCAGAAACGACCAGAACCCACACAACCTCGAACCGCGCAAAGAGCGACAGGCTAAATGTTTTAATCCCAACTAGGCTAAAAGCAATCCAAAGCATGCCCAACGACAAGGGCACCGGCCTTTAACAGGGACGCACATGACCGACGCTGCCGTGGTGATAAGCAAAATATTGGTGCTGGACGACGAACTCGCCAGCCTCGCAGCCATTAAGAAACTGTGTGCTGACTCGCACTTGCAGGCGATCAAGCCAAACATGGACAGCTTCGCCGGGGTGCTCGATCTATTAGATGCAAATCTGGACTTGTTGGGCGGAGTGTTGATCTCCGAAAACTACAGTGGTTCGGGCCGTGGCTTAGCTATATTGCGCTTCATTCATAACCTGCGCCCTGAGCTGCCAATCTTCCTCCGTCGTGACAGCAATACGGTGCCCCTCACCAGCACAGATGCACAGGCTCTGTGCGCCGTTTTCGACTTGAGCAACCTTGAACCGCTCAGAACGGCCCTCGACACCTCGATCTTCAGCCGTAACTACCCCGCACACTTAGTTCGCGGCATTACCGAGATGTCGCTGAGTGCGCTGCAATCGATGCTCAAGAACTGCTCAGTCAGTGCCGACGCGGCTTATCTGGTCAATGACAATAATATTTATGGCGAAATCTTCAGCATGATGGCCATCGATAGCGATTGGTGCCGCGGTTACATGATGCTGCAAACCGATGCCGAGCAAATGCTCGACCTACTGCGTAGCAGCGCTGCAGCGGATGCCCGAGAGCCGATTTACGAGGATTTAAACGGCCTGTTAGCGGAGGCGAGCAATTTGATTTGGGGCTCGTTTAAAAATCGTTACGTGGGTAATCACGACCAAGTAAAAGGTCTTAGACAGATTCAAGTGCCAATCATCATCAACCATCAGCGCTCCTACATTTCCTTCGGCACCGACACCCCACAGCTGTGTATCAAGTACAGTTTGACGCCGCGCAACGATCCGTCCGCAGCTTGCGCCCCATTGTTCCAGCGTTTTGCGTTTAACCTGGCGTGGTCGCCAAATCTACTGGACGAGCACGCCGCGTTTGAGGCGCTGGTCGAAGCCGGCGAACTCGAGATTTTTTGAGCGCGGCGAACAAGGCACTATGGTTTGCGCGCCAACAGTAATGCCCCCCATACAACCGCGTCGGATGACAATACCGCGCACCTGTACCGGCCGGCGATCATCACCAGGCCCATAGCGTCTAACGCCAAAACGGCTTATCCAACTCGGAGCCCCGTTCCGCCTGGGTGATGCCGGTATCGGCCAACTGCCGGGTATCCAGCTGTGCCAACTGCCGGCGGGTGCGGCTGTTTTGCCGCCAGGTCTGCAGGCGGGCCAGCAGACTAGCCAGTAGCCGTAGAGCTAAACCTGCAGAACCTGCAACTGCTACAGGTTCTGCACGATCAGTTAATGGTGAGCTGTGCATAGCACCTCCTACTAGCCGCTGCCGGGCCGCTGAATCTGGAGGTCTATGGTCGCTGCAGAGGCGGGCTTGCCGTCAGCTACAGCGCAAGAGAATTGTACTGAAACAGTTGCCACGCACAGCGCAACTGTACTGCCGCCAGCGCGCAACTACTGTATTGCTCGCCAGCTAGACGGGCCGCTGCCGGTCACTCCGCCCCCACAATACGAGGCATCGCCCTACCCCGGCTTATGCAACTCCAGCAAGGTGATCGGCAAGGCGCTACGCCAAGTGTCGAAGTCGCCCAGCGGTTTGGCCTGCGCCACCTGGATGCGGGTCAGTTCGCCGCCATGCTCGCTGCGCCAGGCCAGTAGCGTCGCCTCGCTTTGCAAGGTGACGGCATTGGCCACCAGCCGCCCGCCGGGTTTCAGTTGCTGCCAGCAATGCTCCAGCACGCCGGGGAGGGTCACGCCGCCGCCGATAAAGATCGCATCCGGCGCTTCCAAACCCGCTAACGCCTCGGGGGCTTTACCCGCTAATAACTGCAAGCTCGGCACGCCGAGGGCATCGCGATTCTGGGCGATCAATTGCTGGCGGCCGGGGTCGGCCTCGATGGCAATCGCCCGGCAGCTGGGGTGACTGCGCAACCACTCGATACCGATCGAGCCGCAGCCGGCACCGACATCCCAAAGCAGCTCACCGGGTTTGGGTGCCAGGCGCGCCAGGGTGATGGCCCGCACATCGCGTTTGGTCAGTTGGCCGTCATGTAGATAGGCGCTGTCGGGCAAGCCGATGGTCAGTGGCAGGCGTTGGGCGTTGTCACCGGCGATACAGTCCACGGCGACGATATTCAGCGCCGCCGCCTCGCTCACATCCCAGCTTATGGCTAAGCCATCGATGCGCCGCTCCAGCGGGCCACCTAGGTGCTCCAGCACGGTGACGCGACTGGGGCCGAAGCCGCGCGCCCTCAACAATGCGGCAATCGCCCCTGGGCTGCTGCCGTCGTTGCTGAGGATCAACAGCCGCGCGCCGTGATGAATCTGCGCCTGCAACGCCGCCAACGGCCGCGCCACCACACTGAGCACCGCCACCTCCTGCAGCGGCCAGGCCATGCGCGCCGCTGCCAAGGAGGTGGACGACGGCGCCGGCAGCACCAACAGTTCATGCGCCGGCAGTTGCCGCGCCAGACTGGCGCCGACGCCAAACAGCATCGGGTCGCCGCTGGCCAGCACGCACACCGGTGTGCCGCGCTGGGCGAGCAACGCATCGAGGCTGAACGGGCTCGGCCAGTTTTGCTGAGGGGCGCGAATGCAGTTGGGC
>JAIERD010000169.1 GCA_019747155.1 Pseudomonadaceae bacterium | reverse complement strand
CTGCTACCAGAGCGCGCAGTTCGACCTAATCCTGATGGACATGGCCATGCCCAACATGGATGGCTATGTGGCGACTCAGCTGCTCAAAGGCGAGCATGGCTGCAGCATTCCGATCATCGCCCTCACGGCCCACGCCATGAAGGGCGATCGCGAGAAGTGTATCGCTGCCGGTGCCGACGACTATCTGGCCAAACCGGTGGCGCGCCAGGAGCTAATCAACCTGCTGGGACGCTGGCTCAGCGGCACCGAGCCAGTCTCCGGCAAACCTTGGCAGATGGGCGGCGAAAACCGCGAATAGGCGGTTGCGCCGGCGCCGAGGAAGACCTGCGGGTGGCCGGCACCGCCAACACTTCAGCGCAAAAATCAGGCGCCGCTGCCGACACCCCAGAGGCCGCCCAGGCTGCTCAACAGCGAACCTTGCACGCCCTGCTGGCCTAAATACTGCAGCAGCAGCGGGGCGAATTTACCGATCATGCTGCTGTCCATGCCCAGGGAGCTGAAGGCTTGATTCAGCGCCGGCAGGCTATTCACATTCCCTAGCGCTGCATTAGCTTCCTCGCTCAGCGGGGTGCCCGCCGACTTGCCGAGCAGGCCGCTGAGACCATTGAGTTGACTCAGGCCCTGGTTGCCCTCGAACTTCTCCAGCCCCGGTACGCTTTGGTTTAGTTGACTGTATTCGGCGCTGGGCAGCTGATTTTTCGCCAGCCCGAGCAGGGCGCCGGTGCCGCCCAAGGCCTGCTGAGGTGTCAGCTTCAGGCTGCTCAGGCTTTGCAGCAGCTCAAGGCTCTGTGGATTGCCCAATAAGCTCGTCGCCGCGCCACCGTCTTTGCCACCGGCCGCCGACAGCACATTGGCCGCCTCGCTCAGGTTGAAGGCAAAGGCCGGACAAGCCGCCAGGGATAAAACTGCAACCAGGGTCAGGCGGCGGGGAATGTGCATGGTTAAAACCTCGTAGAAGATAAGTCTGCTCAGGCGCAGAGCCGGCAGATAAACGCGTTGCCGATTGGACTGGGCGGCTGGCGAGCTTGTTCCCGGCCCGCGCAAGATAAGTCCTGGTAATGCAGCCAATGGCCGCGCTGACGATGGGCAAGCCGGTTTTATAGCCAGCGGCGCACCTTCGCCTGATAGGCCAGGAAGTCGGCCCCAAACAGAGCCGTCAATGCGCGCTCTTCGGGGGCGATCTGGAAGCGGTTCATGTACAGGACAAAGCCCAGTACCCCGAGCAACAAAAACGCTGATGCCAGGTAGCAGGCCAAGGCCGTGAGAAACAACGCGAAGCCGACATACATCGGGTTGCGTGAGTACCGATAGATGCCCGAGCTGACCAGCGCCGAGGCTGTTTCAGGCTTCAATGGATTGACGGTGGTCTTTGCCCGGCGGAACGAAACGACTCCTGCAAGGCTAAAAAACACCCCCGCGCAGAGCACCAGCAATGCGGCTATTACTCGCACCGAAAGGGCCGCGTCGATGCTCGCCACATAGTGAGAGCCGCCCCACATCAACAGCCCAAACAGGGCTGCGACAATGGGCGGAGGTATCTTGTTTTCCAGTGCAGGCATTGAAAATCTCCTATGAGCAAGAAACCACGCTTGAACTATCCGGTATGTTTACTGGGCCTTTTGCATTTCGCTCTGCACCAGTTCCAGGAGCGGCTCCGGGCCGAATTGAGTTAAGGGCTTGCCGTTGACGAAGAAGGTCGGAGTACCTTGAACCCCAACGGTTTTAACGTCCTCGGCATCCTGGGCCAGAATCTGGTCGATCCTCGCCGAGTTCATCGTTTCACGAGCCTTTTCGACATTCAAACCCACCGCTTGAGCTGCCTCCCACGCCTTCAGGGCTTTTGGATCATCATGCCACTGCGGCTGAGCATTCAAGACGGCCTCCAATACCGGTTCATAAAGCCCCTGCATCCGAGCGGACTCCAATAGCCGCACGGCCTCTTCCGAGCCTTTGTGCAGCAGTACATAGCGAACGACAATGCGCACGTCATTGGGGTACTTCGCCATGATCTGCTTCAGGTAGGGAAAGAACGCCCGGCAGCTTTCGCACGAGGGGTCGAAGAACTCGACAATGGTAACGGGCGCGTTTATCGGCCCAAGCGTCGGCGAATGAAAACGCACCAATGCACTCGCCGACTGGATAACCGCCGGCGCTTCCTGAGGCGCTGAGGCCCCCTTGTAGAGCATTGCTGCAGCGGCAAAACCTAAGATGGTCACGGCGCTGATGGTCAGGACGATGGCGCGTCTGCTCATGCGAGGGTTCTCCGGCGAATCAGGACAAGAAGAAGGACGATCGCGCTGAAGGCGACCAAGGAAATCAGCGGTAGCGGCACATTCTCGAAAATCAGCATGTCAGCCCCGGAGCAGGAGGTTCCGGCACTGCACGGCTTGAGGCTTTCCGGGATCACGCCAACGAACAGTAGGCAGTGATACAAGGCGATCCCCCAGCCGATAACGGCAAGGGGTAACGCGTATATCCAAACGGCGAAATCTGAGCGATAGCAGGCGATAGTCAGCAGTACTGCCAGAGGAAACATGCAGATCCGCTGGAACCAGCACAGCACGCATGGGGTTTTGCCCATGACCTCGCCGATAAACAAGGCAGCGAGGGTCGAGGCCACTGCCAGCAGCCACACTGCAAGCAATAAACCCCAGGGATTAGTGGCGCTATGAGCTTGATCGCGCATTGATGGCTACTCGTCATTTTCTGTATTTGGGCTGGCACGGTAGCGGGCTCGCAGCCGGTGTCGATTGTGTTTGTGTTGCAATATGCGTCTTGCGCAGCCACTGACTGTCGCCGTTGTGGTTTGGCGGCGCTGTCGGTAGAAGCCATTCTGTCTGCTGGTCGCCAGCGTTTCGCGGGTTGTGCCAAAATTGCGCCATTACTGATTTCGGAGCTTCACTCGATGACCGTGCCAGCCACGCTGATCCGCGAAACCTTCCCCGTCGGGCCGTTGCAGTGCAATTGCACCATCATCGGCGACCCGATCAGCAAGAAAGCCATAGTGGTCGATCCGGGCGGTAACCCTGAGCTGATCATGGCCAAGCTTGAGGCGCATGGCCTCAAGGTGGTGAGCATCATTCACACCCACGCGCATCTGGATCACTTCTTGGCCTCTGGGCAGATGAAGGAGAAAACCGGCGCCACCTTGCACCTGCACAAGGAGGATCAGTTCCTCTGGGATAATCTTGAGATGCAGTGCGGCATGTTCGGTGTGCCCTATGTGCCGGTACCGCCGCCGGATCAGTGGTTGAGTGATGACCAAGCGTTGGATTGTGGTTGTGGCGTGGCGCTGCACACCCCCGGGCATACGCCGGGCTCGATGAGTTTTTGGTTTCCTGAAGCGAAGCTGTTGATTGCCGGTGACACGCTATTTCGCGGCGGTATTGGCCGCACCGATTTGTGGGGCGGCGATTACCCAACCATCGAGCGCTCGATCAAGCAGCGTTTGTATACTCTGGATGAGGACGCCACCGTGGTGACCGGCCATGGCCCGGATACCCGCTTAGGGGATGAAATGCGCAGTAACCCTTACGTGCGGGCTTGAAGCGGAATTTTCTGCAGCCTTTGTGCTCCAATAACCAACGCCCATCAGGGCCGATTAAACGTTCAGGAGTTACACCCTATGTTTACCCCGAGTCGCCTGTTGATTGCCGCCACTGCGGTGGCTTTGTTGGCCGGTTGCGCGTCGCAAAATCCCTATGACAATCAACCGCCGAGCAGCAATAAAACTGCTACCTACGGTGGCCTTGGGGCATTGGCGGGGGCTGCCGCCGGTGCTTTGATTAACCATGATAATCGTGGCAAGGGCGCGCTGATTGGCGCCGCTCTGGGTGGCGCGAGTGGCGCCGGTTACGGTTATTACGCCGACAAGCAAGAGGCCGCGCTGCGTCAAAGCATGCAGGGCACCGGTGTTGAGGTACAGCGCCAGGGCGATCAGATCAAACTGATCATGCCGGGCAATATCACCTTCGCCACCGACTCGGCCGAGATCGTCAGCAACTTCTATGCGCCGCTGAATAACCTCGGCAGTTCGTTCAAGCAGTTCAACCAGAACAGCATCGAGATCGTTGGTTTTACCGACAGCACCGGCAGCCGTCAGCACAACAT
>JAIERD010000579.1 GCA_019747155.1 Pseudomonadaceae bacterium | reverse complement strand
AAAACGCCTGGGCTGGAAGACGCCGTACGAAGTTTATGCAGGGGTGAGCGTTGCACTTATGTGTTGAATTCAGGTCGGAAAAGAAAAGTGCACCAAAGGTTCTAGTGACAAATTGAAAACTAACGGCGAGGCTGTGCTGCATGCTTTTGTATCGCGCAGAAAAGCATGATGTGAAAATCCTTTAAGTGGGTGGGGTCTGCCTTGAATGCGATGCCCATCACAATATCCATGTCACTTGCACGGGTAAAGCAATCTGATCGATTGTCAGGTTTTTATTTGTCCACTCGATTAGCTTCTAGTCACCTCGACTGAGTGTCCTCCCTTAGTTTCATATGCTTTGTTGAGCCCCCCTGCACCAACAGCACCTTGCGCTGCAACTGGGCCACATGCGCCATCTCGGCCCGCAAGGCCGACTGCAGTCGGCGGATCTCTTCAGCCTGAATCTTCAAATCAGCGCGTACGTGCTCCCAGGCTTCGGTGTAGCGCCTCAGCGTTTGCCCAAACTCATGGGCGCGCAGAGTTTGCACGGCTACCGCCAGTACCAGCACCACCACAACCAGTACGCCAATGCTCAAGATTGCCAACAACTGCCCCATGCCATCCATCGTCGCTACTGCCTCAAGCGGGCGGTCAACCTTGAACCGCAGCGCCAGAATATGTAGGCTTTTACGACAGGTCTAGGATGTGGACTTATACAGGTAAGCTTTTCGCACAGGTGATACGGCATGAAACGCAAGCAAGCAATCGAGCAAGTACGCTGGGATCTGGCGCTGCGCTATCGGCTAATTGAGACGATTGTCTGGTGGGAGGGCCGCCTGACTACGGGACACTTGATTCAGAGCTTCGGCATCAGTCGTCAGCAGGCGTCCAAAGACATCAACACCTACATCAACGAACATGCGCCAAAAAACCTTACATATGACAAGTATCTGAAGGGGTACGTGCCGACTAAGCAGTTCAAGCCGCTGTTTATTGATGACAGCGCCAGCGCTTATTTGCACCTGCTCAACCAAAACCACGAGCGCGCACCGCACATTGAAGGCTTGGCCGTGGCCTATGCGCACACCGAGGTGCTGCAGGTGCCCGACCGTTCGATTCGCCCAGAGATCCTGCGACCGCTACTCAAGGCTTGCCGCTTGGGCCTGCGCCTGGAAACCGAATACGTGTCACTGGCCAACCCCACGCCAGAGACCCGCCTGATCGCTCCACACACCTTGGTGTACACCGGGATGCGCTGGCACGTGCGCGCTTATTGTGAAAAGAACGGCCAGTACCGCGACTTCGTGCTCAGCCGCTTGCGTGGTGAGCCAGAGGTACTGGACACCTCAGAATTTAGCCGCGAAGCCGATACGGGCTGGAACACCTTGGTTGATGTGATCATCGAAGCCGACCAGCGCCTGAACCCCGAGCAACGCAACATCATCGAAATCGACTACGGCATGCTGGATGGCAAGCTCATCGTGCCAAGCCGTGGCGCGCTGGTGCAGTATGTGTTGCAGCGCTTTCAGATCGACGCCAACAAGGTGCAACCCAAGCCGACTGCGCAGCAGATAGTGGTGAGTAATCTCGAAGAGTTGCAGCCTTGGCTTTATCACTAAGGACGATACATGGATCAGCCTTTACCACTAAAAGCCGACTCACATGGGGACGCAGTTGGCCCAAAGAAAATTTATTAGACTGCTAACATTTGCCAAATAACGCCTCAATCGTTGCGATTGTTTTTTTGATTGACCCAGGCAAAACGTACGGGGTCGTCGGCTAACAGGAACGTCCTGATGCTAGCGCGGCTGATTTTGTCGGCCTGGGCGTAAATTCGTTTTAGCTCGCTATCGATGTCCTGCTCTTTGGCCCCGCGCTTGACTGCCTTGTCGTACCAATCGCGAGCTAGGTTGTAGTCGCCCAACTCCATGTAGACAGCGCCCAGTAGCGTGCAGGGCCTAAAGTTCTCAGGTGTCAACTCATGCGCCTGCCCGCCAAGTTTCACCGCCTCGTCGCGTTTCTGGAGGTCGCGCATCACACCGCCTCGAGTCGTGAGGATTGCTGACTTCAGTTTCGAACAGGTGATTCGGGCTATGTCGGCTCGATCAAGCAACTGGAGGGCATCGTTGGGCATGTCGCATTTTCGGTAGTGGCCGCTGCCGTTAACCACATGCCACGGATCTTGCGTGCGCAAGTACTCGCTGGCGCACTGTAAGGCCTGCCCTCGGTGGTAACCTCGGCGAACCTCAAAGGTGAAATAGTGCTTGCCGGTCGTCGTCAGCCACAGGTATTCCTCTGCGGATAAGGCGACGTCAGCATCAAGTTTCTCCAAGAGCGGTATCAGACTTTCTGGTAGCTGGTTGAAGTTGAGAATGCCGTACTTCTGGCACTTAGCCGCACGCAGTTTCATGGCGATGTAGGCGGGATCACTCTCGCGGGCAATGCGAGCGATTTCTGCAGCCTCACGCCGTAGCCTTTGCTGCTCGGCCTGTTCTCTGCGAGCAATATCGGCAGCTGCATGCGCTGCCTCAACTGCATCTATGTTTGAAATGTAGGACTCAAAGGTGATCTGACCGCAGGCCAACTCATACAACCTGGAGAACCGCTTAATCTTGAGATAGCTGATGTAAGTGGCTGCAAGCGGACGTCCTTGATAGAGCGCCTCCAGGATATTACTCAGAGGCCTAGTAACTGCAGTGGGATTGTTATCAACGCGAAAATGCCGGGCAATTTCGTCGGGGCTCGCGGCCTTGTAATCTGGGCCGCTCAGGCGAGCCTTGAATGCGGCTTCAGCGATTTCTCGATTGTGTGCCCCTTGAGTCACCCAATCGGCTTCGCGAGAGATCCGAGTTATTTCTGCCGCTTCCCGCTCCCGCTGGTGTTGTGCCGTACGCTCCGCGTTGCGAGCAAAGTGCGCAGTGCGGGTAACATCTAAAGCTTCGTCTCTTCTCTGGCGCGTTGTAGCCCACTTGGCTTTCTGGGCCAAGCGAGCTGCCTCATTAGCTTGTAGCTCTACTTGTGCGGTCTGTTCTAACGCCACTAAAGTCGGGTCAATAGTTGCGATATAGGCCTGATAGCTGATCTTGCCAATCGCTAACTCATGCAGATCGTGGAAGTTATGCTGCTTCAGATAGCCCAACGCTAGTGGCGTTAAAGGACGCCCACGATACATATTCTCAAGGATGTTGCTGAGGCGAGTGGCCGGAATTGTCGCGCCGGAAATGCGACTAGCGAAGAAGTGACATGCAATGTCATTGATGGTTAGGGGTTTCAATTCCATAGCAGAGAGTCCGTTCGGTCGTTATTCGCGTAGACAGCATTCTCACATAAGCACCGCGCACCTGCCATTCAGCCTCTCGCCAGCGCGGCTTTTGGCTGCGGATTCAACCGGTCACGCCAAAGCCCTTTGACACACTAAAACAACCAAGCAAACCCAAAAGCTAGCGAGCTCTAACCATCCATAAATCATTAAAACTTGTGGTGTAGCTTGGACTCATCATCTCCCGCCGCATCGCCCACTCCGGCGCTGCAGGTACGCCGGCCGGCCGTAGCGTTCCCCTGCCCCATTTACTGTTGATTTGATCGAGCACCGCCATTACCTGCTCGGCTGCAGCAGGTTGGCTGAAGGCAAACATATCGTCGGTAAACTCGCCACGCTGGCGCAGATCGAGCAGCATGATTTCGGCTTTGTTGTAGGCGTAGCCGTCTCTGTACACATGCTGCAAAGCGGCGGTGGCGGCCTTGGTAATCAGGCGAGTGTCGTCGGTGGGGTATGGCAACTCGCAGAGGATGCCTTTCGCGTACTTGACCTCATCAGGGTTGAACATGCCGGTGCGGATACTCACCCTCACCTGCTTGCACAGCGAACCTTGCTTACGCAGCTTTTCACAAGCCGTGGCCGCATAGGTAGCCACTGCCTCTCTGATCGGCGCTAGCGCTTTCAAGCGCTGGCCAAACATGCGGCTGCAGCAAATCTCCTGCTTGGTTGAAACAGCCTCATCCAGCCCAAGGCATGCGGTGCCGCGCAATTCACGGGCGGTTTTCTCCACTAGCACGCTGAACTGTTTACGCAGCAAAGCGCTGTCTGCCTGGGCCAACTCCCAGGCCGTGGTGATGTTCATGCCTTGCA
>JAIERD010000210.1 GCA_019747155.1 Pseudomonadaceae bacterium | reverse complement strand
GGGTCGCGGTCCCACGCACCAACAACACCCATTCGGCAGTCGCTTGGTCATACCAGCAGCCCGCCGGCGTTGGCTGCCCGTGGGAGAGAATCTGCTCCAGCCGCAAACCCGGCGCTTGCAGTAAAGTGATGAACTGCTCAGCAGCCGGCTCGGCCGCTGGAGCCTGAAATAGATTGGTTACCGGTGGCAACATAAGCGTCTCGCTTAACCCTAGAAGGGCTGTAGGTCGGCCAGCTTTACTGCATGATAATGACCGCAACCGCGCCAGGCGAATCATCCCCCCCGCCCCATTCAGTTGAGTCACCCAGCATGCACAGCCTCAATTATTTTATCGGCATGACCGCCATCACCGCCTTCGCCATGGCTGGCGTGCTGGCCGCCGCCCGCAAAGACATGGACATCGTCAGCCTGACCTTCCTCGGCGTGATTACCGCCGTCGGCGGCGGCACCCTGCGCGACTTACTGATGAGCACCGAAGTGTTCTGGGTGATCGACTTCAACTACGTGTGGATCGCCATTGCGGCGTCCATCCTGGCCTTTTACCTCGAGCGGCATTTGCGCGACGAAAGCGTCTGGACGCTGATTCTCTACCTCGACGCTTTCGGCATTGCGCTGTTTGGCGTGCAATCGATCGACAAGGCCCTGGCGCTGAATTTCTCGGCGCCAGTGGCAGTGGTCATGGCCACCATCACCGGGATCGGCGGCGGGCTGATTCGCGACGTCTTGGCGCAACGGCCGAATCTGTTGCTCAGCCGCGACATCTACGCCACCACCATCATCACCGGCAGTATCTTTTACATCGCCCTGCTCGGTCTCAGCGGCAAAAACGCACTGGCGACCTTAGGTGGTGTGGCCTTTACCTTCGTATTCAGGTCACTGGCGATCTATTGGCACTGGAGCATGCCGAAATGGATGATCCTGCGCAGTAATTTGAACGGCTAAGGCATCCAGGGTTAATCGACAACAACCGCCATCCCCTTGAAAACCCTACACAAAGCAACGGACGTAGAACAGGTAGCACCCAGCCAGCAAAGTGTTACCCGGTAACGAAGCCAGATAAAAATCGCACCAACCAAGAGCAAAAACTCAAATAGAAACATTTAAAAGCTGAAAATCGCCTCAAAATGTAGCAAATATTTAACAGGCGACCCATTTTATTGCTCGGCAAGCTGGTACCATAGGTAACACAGCAGCAATTCACCGCTGTTGATCAGTTACATCCCGGTCGCCGGAATCATCCAGTGACCACCAGCCAACCAATGGACTAAAAATGAAACTCTTCGGCTTCTTCGCCCTTCTCGGTCTCTCTTTTACCGCACCAGTGTCCGAAAATGACCGCAAGCGACGTGACTGACCTTGCAGTGCAAGAATAAAAAAACCGGCTTCCGCCGGTTTTTTTTGCGCTAGATAAAAGCCCTGCCAGCCAGGCATCTCAATGCCGTCAGTGCGACCAATCCTGAAGACCATATTTAGCCAAAATACGCGCTAACTCCCCCGATTGGCGCAGCGTGACAATGCCCCGATCCAATTGCGCGGCTCGCTCAGCACCCTTGCCCTGCTGCGGGGCAAAGGCGACATAAAGCGCCAGCGACTGACTGCAACCGGCGGACACCACACGCCCGGAAAACTCAGAATTAAGCAGCAGGTAGTTCATCACCGAACGATCCTCAATCATCCCATCCAGCTGACTGCGGCTTAACTTGCGCAGATTGCGCGCGGCAGGCTCATCGCCCGACTCAGAAAAAACCTTGGCCTTATTACCAGAGTGGGCCAGCCACTCGCCCAAGCCTTCCGAGTAGTCATAGCCCAAGGCAATACCCACCCGATTCAGCGAATTTAAGTCATCGGCATGGCCTTGGTACTTCGCGTCGTTACCTGCCGCGACATACAAACAATCATAGGAGTAGCCGATTGGCTGCTGGCCAACCTGCAAATGCGCCTCATCGGCCATATCTTGAGTGGCGGCCAGCGCGGCACTGCTCAAACCATTGCGGGCTTGCAGGATGGCGCGCTTCCAAGGCAGCACCCGGTAATCAATGCTGTCGTCAGGAAATGCCGCTTTTAACAGCTCGACCACATAACCAGGCAAGGGCGCGTCGGGCTGGCAATTGAAAGGACACCAAACATCCGCCACTACCTCTAAACGCTCTGCATTGACGCGCCCAACCGTCAACAGCAGCATTAGACTAAACAGACAAACTGCAGATGCACGCATGCAGACTCCTTATCCAGTGGCTGAGCATTGGTTGAACATCCCAATGCTGTCGGCTGAGTCTGAGTCTAGCCGCTGAACCAATGATGGACACAGCCCCCTTAGCTGAATCCCGAATTAACTGGCGCCAGCCAATTCGCGCGTCAACTGCGCGGCCCCGATAGCCTTGCAACCGCTGGCATTCTGTCCACACCAGAGCGGGGAGAAGTCGCCGCTGCCTTGGCTTTCGGCCTTGGCCCGCAGCGGCGCGATGGCGCTGGTAGCCAGCGGAAACTCCGGGGTTGGCGCGCTAAGTGGACCGAGTTCACGCATCACCCGGTTGACGATGCCGCGAGCCGGGCGACCGCTAAACAGCGTGGTCAAGGCCGTATGACTGGCATCCGGGCTTTGCAACGCAGCGCGGTGCACGGCGCTGGTGGTCGCCTCAGGGCAAAGCAGATAAGCCGTGCCGACTTGCACCCCGACTGCGCCCAAAGCCATGGCGGCCGCGACCCCTTGAGCATCGACAATCCCGCCGGCGGCAATCACCGGCACCCGCACCGTATGCACAATGCGCGGCAACAGGGCAAAGGTGCCGGCTTGCTCGGTTAAATCCGCCGACAAAAAGTGCCCGCGATGACCACCGGCTTCCAAGCCCTGGGCGATGATCGCATCGACCCCCTGGGTCTCTAGCCACAAGGCTTCGGCAACCGTGGTGGCCGAGGCGATCACCTTGCTGCCCCAACTGCGCACCTGGGCCAGCAACTCAGAGGACGGTAAACCAAAGTGAAAACTCAGCACTGCCGGGCGAAACTCGGCCAGCAGCTCGGCGGCCGCAGCGCTAAAGGGCGCGCGGCCAGGACCGTTGGGAATCTGCGTGGCGTCCAGCCCCAACTCGGCGTAATAGGGCGCCAAGGCGGCGCGCCAACCGGCTTCGCGCGCGGCGTCAGGCGCTGGCGGGCTATGGCAGAAGAAGTTGATATTGAAGGGTTGGTCGGTCTGCGCTTGGAGGGCGATGAGTTCACTGCGCAGCGCCTCCAGGCTGAGCATGGCCGCCGGCAACGAACCCAGCCCGCCGGCATTGCTGACCGCCACGGCCAAACGATGGTCCTGCACGCCAGCCATCGGCGCCTGAATGATAGGCAACTCGATGCCCAATAACTGCTGCAGTGTCATGACCTGAACTCCCTTCAAGATGATCCTGGTAGACGGCCTTGGCCACCCGTAAAAGCATCGCGGCCAAGGCCGCCCCTAGAGTGATTACGCTGCTAGGAGCGGACTTGGCCGCGCGTGTTACCGCTGAGTCTGCAACGGTTTTAGTCCGCCAAACCGACGTACATATTTTGCACATCGTCATGGGCGTCGAGAGCGGCGAGAAAAGCTTCGACCTCCTCCAGCTCCGAGTCGTTCAATGTCACGGTGTTTTTTGGCCGATAACCAAGCTTGGCCGAGACCACGGTAAACCCGAAAGTTGGCAAGGCGCGGCAGACAATATCCATGTCGGCGGGCTCGCTAAGAAACAACGTGCAGCCCTCTTCATCACCCGGCTCAAAGTCTTGCGCACCGGCTTCGATGGCGGCCAGTTCCGGGTCGACATCGCTGGTAGCTGGCGAGGCCTCGATCATGCCCAGGTAGTCGAAATCCCAGGCCACCGAACCGGAAGCGCCAAGCTGCCCCTTGCGAAACAGCACGCGGATTTCCGCCACGGTGCGGTTGGTATTGTCGGTCAGGCACTCAATGATCACCGGCACCCGATGCGGGGCAAACCCTTCATAGGTCAGGTGCTCGTAATGCACGGTATCACCGAGCAAGCCGGCGCCTTTTTTGATCGCCCGCTCCAGGGTTTCCTTGGGCATCGAGGCTTTTTTGGCCTGTTCGACCACCAGACGC
>JAIERD010000316.1 GCA_019747155.1 Pseudomonadaceae bacterium | reverse complement strand
CCTGGGGCAAGTCCATCAATATCAGGAGAAAGTCAGATGAAATTAGTTACCGCCATCATCAAGCCATTCAAATTGGACGACGTCCGCGAATCACTGTCGGAAATCGGCGTGCAGGGCATCACCGTCACTGAAGTCAAAGGCTTCGGTCGTCAGAAGGGTCACACCGAGTTGTACCGTGGCGCTGAATACGTGGTCGACTTTCTGCCTAAGGTAAAAATCGACGTGGCAATTGCTGATGATCAGCTCGACCGCGTGATTGAAGCCATCACCAAGGCGGCCAACACCGGCAAGATCGGCGACGGCAAGATCTTCGTGGTTAACCTGGAACAAGCCATTCGCATCCGTACCGGCGAAACCGGCACCGACGCAGTTTAAAACCGTAGCCCCGAACCCTACGCCCCAGGAGATACACTTATGACGCTACGTAAGGTTGCAGGGCTTGGCGCCCTGTTGTCGCTCGTCACCCCAGGCTTGGCCATGGCTGACGAGGTTGTGCTGAACTCCGGTGACACTTCCTGGATGCTGATCTCCAGCGTCTTGGTGTTGTTGATGACCATTCCTGGCCTGGCGCTGTTTTACGGCGGCATGGTGCGTTCGAAAAACATTCTTTCGGTGATGATGCAGTGCTTTGCCATCACCGGTTTGATCAGCATTCTGTGGGTCATCTACGGCTACAGCATCGCGTTCGACACCACCGGTATGGAAGCAGGGGTGACTAACCTGAATTCCTTCGTCGGCGGTCTGTCCAAGGCCTTCTTGAGCGGCATCACTCCAGCTAGCCTGACACTCACAGTGCCAGAAAGCGTGTTCGTGATGTTCCAGATGACCTTCGCCATCATCACCCCGGCGCTGATCGTTGGTGCCTTCGCCGAGCGGATGAAGTTCTCCGCGATGCTGATCTTCATGGGCGTGTGGTTCACCCTGGTCTATGCACCGATCGCGCACATGGTTTGGTCCGGTGCCGGTGGCCTGCTGTGGGATTGGGGCGTACTCGACTTTGCTGGCGGCACCGTGGTGCACATTAACGCCGGTGTGGCCGGTCTGGTGGCTTGCTTGGTATTGGGCAAGCGTAAAGGCTACCCAACCACTTCGATGGCTCCGCACAACCTGGGCTACACCCTGATTGGTGCCGCTATGTTGTGGGTCGGCTGGTTCGGCTTCAACGCCGGCTCCGCCGTGGCCGCCAACGGCACTGCTGGTATGGCCATGCTGGTTACCCAGATCGCTACCGCCGCAGCTGCTTTGGGCTGGATGTTCGCCGAGTGGCTGACCCACGGTAAGCCAAGCGCACTGGGCATCGCCTCTGGTGTAGTGGCTGGCTTGGTGGCCATCACTCCGGCGGCGGGTACCTGTGGCCCGATGGGCGCTATCGTGATCGGCCTGTCGGCTGGCGTGATCTGCTTCTTCTGCGCCACTAGCCTCAAACGCAAGCTGGGCTACGACGATTCGCTGGACGCCTTCGGCGTACACGGTGTCGGCGGTATCGTCGGTGCCTTGCTGACCGGCGTGTTCGCAGCCCCTGCACTGGGCGGCTTCGGCACCGTTGAAGACATCCCTGCGCAACTGTTCATTCAGTTCAAAGGCGTGGCGTTCACCATCGCCTACACCGCTATCGTGACCTACGTGATCCTCAAAGTGATCGACTTGGTAATGGGCCTGCGGGTTACCGACGAAGAAGAAACTGTTGGTCTCGACCTGGCTCTGCACAACGAGCGTGGTTACAACCTGTAAGGTTTGACGCAACAAAAAAACGCCCGGACTTCCGGGCGTTTTGCATTCTGTGGTGGGTTCGTTGCGCTTTGCATGCGCGTGGCTCTTTGCTTTTTCTGGCAGCGCGCTAGAATGCGCCGGTAAGAGCGGCGGCGGTGTAACAGGTCGACGTCCTTAACCCTGATTTTTCCACCGGGTTAGAAGTTTGACGCGGTTGGGCTATAACTACTTTGCTTTTCGCAAGTCATGAGGCTGGAACATGAGCGACGAAGATTTAGAACAAGACGAGTTAGAAGGCGCTGACGAAGAAGAAACCGAGGAGCTGGAAGCTGCCGATGACGGTGTCAGTGATGACGACAGCGACGATGAAGGCGATGAGGATGGCGTTCCTGCTGCCAAGAAGAGCAAGGCCAAAGCCAAAGCCGCTATCGACGTAGAAGCGCTGCCGAGCGTTGAAGCCAAGCAGAAAGAGCGTGATGCCCTGGCCCGCGCCATGGAAGAGTTTCTCTCCCGTGGTGGCAAGGTTCAGGAAGTCGATGTGAACGTGGTTGCTGACCCGCCCAAGAAGCCCGACAGCAAGTACGGCAGCCGCCCTATTTAAGGGCGCTGCAGGCATCAAGAGAGCCCGCGCTAGTCGCGGGTTTTTTTATGCGCGTAGCCATTCTCGTTGAATAGCTATTAGTAGGGTGGGCTTTAGCCCACCGCTTCTAAATACCGCAATCTTGGTGGGCTTAAGCCCACCCTACGGCGCTCATCATCTTATGGCGATGTAGGGGTTGGCATTCAGCCTTAACGCCAGCTCGCCAGTAGCGCCGGCAGTTCACTCAGGCGTTGGACTTCGCCATGGGCGCGCTCGCCGCCATTCCAGTCTTTCGCTAATGGATTGAACCAGATGCTACGCAGCCCGGCGGCGCGGGCGCCGGCGATGTCGTCGCTGGGATGATCACCGATATGCACCGCCTGCTCGGCACTGACGCCGGCGTGCGCGAGGGCGCGCTGGAACGGCAGCGGGTCGGGTTTGCCAACGCCCAACTCTTCGGCGCACAGGGCAAACTGGAAGTAGTCGGCCAAGCCAAGTCGGCGCACATCGGCGTTGCCGTTGGTGATCACCCCCAGCTGAAACTGGTTGGCCAGCTGCTCTAGGGTCGCGTGCACGTCGGGGAACAGTGTCACCTGATGGCGGGCGCTCAGAAACACCTGAAAACCGGCCTCGGCCAGTTCCCCAGCGTGAGCCTCGGGGTAGCCGGCCTCTTGCAAGGCCAGGTGCAAAATCCGCCGGCGCAGCTCGCTTAAGCGATGTTTTAGCGCCGGTTCGGCGTTTAGCAGGCGTGCACGAATCGCCCACAGATGCTCAACCGGCACCGGGCCTAGCTGCGCGGCATGCTCGCCGAGCCATTCGCGCAGAGTCGCCTCGGCGCTGTGCATCACGGGCGCGACATCCCACAGGGTGTCGTCGAGGTCGAAGGTGATCAGGCGGATGCTCATGGGCAGTTACTCGTTTGCTGTGCAGCGCTTGGCGCGTGGAGTAGAGGGTCGCCGTTGGCTTGTTCTATGAATAACATTACTCGTTCGACGTGCGGCGCTTGGCCCGTGGATGGGCGCCATCATAAACCGTCGCCAGGTGTTGGAAATCCAAGTGGGTGTAGATCTGCGTGGTGGCTATGTCGGCATGCCCGAGCAGCTCTTGCACGGCGCGCAGGTCTTGCGACGATTCCAGCAAATGGCTGGCAAAACTGTGCCGCAGCATATGCGGGTGCAGGTGCTGGCCGAGTTCACGCACCCCGGCTTGCTGCACTCGCAGCTGGATCGCCCGTGGTCCGAGCCGGCGGCCTTGCTGGCTGATAAACATCGCGCCATCGGCCGGGTTGGCCAGGGCCCGCAGCGGTAACCACTGCGCCAGAGCATCGCGGGCCTTGCTGCCGACCGGTAATACGCGGGTCTTGTTGCCCTTGCCGCAGACTTCCACCAGGCCGTCGGCCAGATCCAGCTGGTCGATATTCAGGCTGACCATTTCCGCTAGGCGCAGGCCGCAGGAGTAGCACAGCTCCAGCAAGGCCTGGTCGCGACGGGCGAGAAAGTCGTCTTCCACCGCGCCGTCGAGAAGCTGCAACGTGCGGTCGGCATCCAGGGTTTTCGGCAGGCGGCGCTGGCCTTTGGGTGGCGTTAGACCGCTGGCTGGATCGTGTTGGCAGTGGCCTTGGCGATTCAAATACTGATAAAAACCGCGCACCGCCGAGAGCAGGCGGGCCAGGCTTTTGGCGCCCAAACCGTGCAGGTGCAAACGGCCAACCAGGCGGCGCAGACGCGGCGTGTCGAGGGCGCTCCAGTCGGCGAGTTGTTCGGTTAGGCAAAATTCGAGG
>JAIERD010000364.1 GCA_019747155.1 Pseudomonadaceae bacterium | reverse complement strand
CCATGGTGGCGGCGGTGGCTTCGGTGGTGGTGGGGCGTCGGGGAGGTGGTAGTAATGAAGCTTAAACGGGTCATAAATCACTTGTTGGTGACTGACAGGCAACTCAGGCGGATCTTTCCAAGAAGTACATTGAGTAAAATTGAAGCGGCCATCAAGGCGAGCGAGGTCGTACATGCCGGAGAAATCCGCTTCGCGCTCGAAGGTGGGCTAAGCGCTGCGGCGCTGCTTAATGGGCAGTCTACCCGCGACCGCGCGATTGAACTGTTCTCGCAACTTGGTGTGTGGGACACCGAAGATAATAGTGGCGTACTGATCTATCTGTTGTTTGCCGATCGGGCCGTGGAAATCGTTGCTGACCGCGGCATTAACGCCAAGCTGGACGTGCAGGCATGGAGCAAGGTCTGTCGCCAAATGGAGGACGCCTTCAGCCAGGGAAATTTCGAAGCTGGCGTGCTCAGTGGCGTGCAGGCAGTAACGCAGCACCTACTTCTGCACTTTCCTTCTGAGCGCTGCAACGCGAATGAATTGCCTGACAAGCCGGTGCTGCTGTAAGGCTGAGCACTTCATAAAAATACCGATGTCAGCGCAGCGTGGAAACATGCGCCTTGGCTGACCAGTCGTTCAGCTTTTCATGCGAGGAGTCGAGACATGCAACACCAAACACAGTATGAAAGCACGCTAATCGCCGCCTTCACCAACCATGGTGATGCTGTGGTGGCTGTCCGTAAACTCGCTATCGATGGCTTCGATACGCAGCGTTTCAGTATCGTGGGGTTAGGGCGCTTAGATGGAATGATAATGGCGGTCGTCGAGGGTTCCGCTTTATTCGGCAGTGTGGCCGCATTTGACGCAGCGCTATCCAGGATTGGAATCCCGAAGGACCGCGTGATCGAGTATGAGCAAGCCATCAGAACAGATAAATTTCTCGTCGTGGCGCATGGTTTGTCTTTAGAAATGGAAAAAACGAAGGTGGTGCTGGAGACGAGCAACCCAGCGCTAATAGATCTATATGAAAGCGCTAAAAACCAAGCTTCAGATGATATGCAATCGATGGCTAGGATGGATGATGCAAGGGCCATTTGACGTATAGACACATCGACAACCCCTGAAGGAGAAACGTCATGGTGTGGCTGACAGAAAACTGGTTTTGGATTTTGATCTTCATCGCCTTTATCGCGATGCACCTGTTCGGTCACGGCGGTCACGGCAGTGTGGATAAAGAAAACAGCGCAAAGCAAAGTAGCGCGGTGAAGACGAAGTCAGGCGGCCATCGGCACTGAGTGACCGAGCTCACTCGCGCTCCAATGTTCACGCAAACAATGCTCACCAGCGTCGCGAGCACTGCCAGTTCGAAGCCCATAAGGAGCAAGACAAATGCTGAATATTAAAATTGTCAGTTGGTCGCTCGGACTCTTCGCCGCCATCAGCTTCGTGCTATGCGTCATCTATGGTTTGATCGTGCCGGCGAACCTACGCATGGCTGCATTCTTGGAGATGGTTCTGCCAGCGTTCAAGTGGCTTACCTTCTGGGGCTTCTGCCTAGGTTTGATCGAGAGCTTTCTTTACGGGGCCTATGTCGGACTGGTGTTCGTGCCCATCTACAACTTGCTCACCCGCTTGTGGGCTGCGCCGGACGTACAGAAGTGAAACAAACCATCGCTGCCAGTAGCTCTAGAAAGACCGCTGGACCAGATGTGCTGCGGGCTGTCCAGCTAGCGTGGCTGGCGGGTTCTGTCTTCAGCGTCTCCGCCGGCTATGGGGCGCTAATACCCGTCTTGCCAGGCTGGTTGACCTCAATGCTGCCCGGCATAAGCTACATTGAAGTCAGCAAGCACGTTGGTTTTCTCAGTGGTGTGTATGCGGCCGGTGTGCTGCTGGGGGCGCCGCTCTGGGGGATCGCTTCGGATCGAGTCGGGCGCGGCCGGATCCTGCTAATCGGGCTCGCCGGCTACGTCATCAGTCAATTGCTCTTGTTGTTCCCAGCGATTGTCGGATTGGTGGGGATATATGTGCTGCGCGCTGCGACCGGCTTCTTCGTCGCCGCGGTCGTTCCTGTCGTCGCGGCGTTGGTCGCCGAACACACGCCGGTGGAGCAGCGCGCGCGGCGTTTCGCGTGGCTGGGAGCCATGTCACTGCTGGGATTTCTGTTCGGTCCCGCACTGATCGAGGTAGCTAACGGTGTCGGGCGATTACTACTTGTCGACGGAGTGGTTAACACGGCGCTATCAGCGAAGCTCGTGCTGGTTCTATCAGCCCTGCTAGGCGGGATGATGATGCTCGGGCTGGCTGGCACTTTGCCCTCGTCGCCTGTCGTTGAGACTGCCGTCCAAACCAAGCCGGCAAGCTTGGTCCGCGCTCAGCCAACCGCGCTGCTGTGGCTCAGTGGAGTAGTGATGTTCGTGCTGGCGGGCTTTGAACTCGGTCTTGTGCTGCAACAGTCCCCTCGGCACGCGGCGCTCATGCTGGCCGAGTGCAGCCTTGTCATGCTGGGCGTAAACGCCGTGCTCTTCGTTACGTCGTTACTGGAGAAACGCGCGGCGCGAACCCTCATCGGCATCGGGCTTGTCCTCGCGATTTTTGGTTTGACGGTGCTGGCGGCCGGTCGTTCAGGCGCTTGGATGTACCTGGGTGTCAGCCTGACTTCGGCGGGTATAGGTCTGGTACTTCCGGTCATCACCTACCTGGCCGCAGGCGCCGCGCCGAACAGCTTGGGTGCCGTTATGGGCGGTCTAGCCGCAGCATCGGGTCTTGGCCAGACCCTGGGCTCGGCTGCAGGAGGTTGGCTCTTCGGAGTGTTGGCGCAGCACAGCTATGGCTGGCTGACGCTACCCCTGATGGTGATGCTAATACTGCTGCTGGTAAGGTCGGGATGGTGGACGGTCGTTGCCGTCGCAGCCGCCCCAAGCCCCAAGTCGGGCGGCATGACGAGTGAGCCGTCCGCAACGACTCCCGCCATCTAGGCCCGCTGTTACCACGTCGATAATCAACAGAATTTAGGCGTCACCGAGGGTATGGCTGGAGAGTATCAGTCCTGGTCAATACACGGTCTACCGCCAACTGCTCTGAGCCTCTGTCAGTAAGTTTTAGTTCTGGCTAATCTGCGGCTATCAAGGGCTTTATGCGGTGCATTCAGCATTGCGTGCGCCTTGAGAATGCAGTGAATCGATCAAAGCAATCCGTAGCTTACAGAATCACAATCTTGGCCTCATGCCTCATGCCTCATGCCTCATGCCTCATGCCTCTGTCAGGTAAGGTTACCTAGTGTGCATCGATGAACTGAAATCGATCGACCAGACGGCGCTGAGCCACTGGGGGGAATACTCGAGTGCGCGCGATGCGCTGCTGGAACAGACGCATCACTCTTAAAGTCCCAGGATCGTGGTCAACGCGGACGACAATAAGTGCGCCCGCCTGAACGTCTTGGCGCAACAGAGTTGGTGGGATGAAGCCACCCTACGCATCGCAATGCCGGAAGTTCTCAGGTGCAAGTAGTTATCGCCGATATAGTCTTAAAGTATGGGCAAATCAATTATTTAAATCTGAAGCTTACAGAAATGTAAGCTTAGCTTAAGCAAGTTGTAAGGAAACCTTGTCAAGGCATGTGACCATGAACACTTGGTTGAACTTTTGGTATTTACATGGGAAATAGTCAAGGGTGTCGGTGCAACTTTAAATCCATGGCGGTTAATGGTGCTGTATACACGGCGGCATCGATCTCAAGTGCCTATTTGCAAAGGATCCGGTGCTTGACCTGTGTCTTACACACAGGTGTAAAACGTATCAATGAGTGGCGAGTTAATCCTAGGTTTGACGCTATAGATTGATTTGGATCAAATGCAGTTTGCCGAGATGGCCCACAGTGTTTGTATCGCAATATTCAGTGGGAAGATAACAATGCGTGTTAACGAGTTGGCCAAAAAGCTCGGAGTTAGCGACGACACTATTCGCTACTACACCCGCGCTGGTTTTGTAACACCCCCTGAATTCATAGAATAAGTGCAACGTTTGAAACGATAGGCAGAGAGTCAGCCACCGGTAGAATCCAGGCT
>JAIERD010000346.1 GCA_019747155.1 Pseudomonadaceae bacterium | reverse complement strand
ACCTGCACCAGCCAGGCGCTGAGCGGGATCATGATGATCTCGGCGACCAGATAGGAGGTGGAAATCCACGAGCCTTCTTCGAGGGTGGCCGACAGCGCGCCCTGAATGTCTTTCAGCGAGGCATTGGTGATCTGGATGTCGAGCACCGCCATAAAGGCGCCGAGCATGACGCTCATTACTGCAATCCAATCGCGCCGACTGGGTTCGCCAGTCGGGCGGATTAGCTCATCAGCTGCCACTGTTGGCGGCCTTGATCGAGACCTTGACCAGTACCGACATGCCCGGACGGATTTTGCCTTTGAGCGGGTTATCGGCGGCGAAGGTCAGCTTGACTGGAATGCGCTGCACCACCTTGGTGAAGTTGCCGGTGGCGTTGTCTGGCGGCAGCAGGCTGAACTGCGCGCCGGAGGCGGCGAACAGGCTGTCGAGGCTGGCTTGAATCGGCTGGTCGGGGTAGGCGTCGAAGATCAGTTCGGCGGACTGGCCGACTTGCATATGACCGATCTGGGTTTCCTTGAAGTTGGCCTGAATCCAGATGTCCTGATCGGGCACCAGTGACATCAGGTAGGCGCCGGTCGCTACGTATTGGCCGTTACGGGCGGCGCGCTGGCCGATGATGCCGCTGATCGGCGCGTGAATCTGGGTGCGGCTGAGGTTGAGTTCGGCTTGTGACAATTCGGCGTGGGCGTTGGCGATCTGCGCTTCGAGGCGTTTGATTTCGGCATTCAGTGCCGCGACTTGTTGGCGCTGGGCTTGCAGGTCGGCTTGCGCCTTGCTCACCAGGGAGCGGGCGACGCGGCTGTCGGCGACCAGTGTGGTGACGCGCTCCTCGGACACATAACCGGGTTTGCGCAGCGCCTGAGCGCGCGACAAGTCAATTTGGGTGCGGCCGAAGGTGGCCTCGGAGGCGCCGACATCGGCTTGGCCGGCATCAATCAGGCTACCTTGCTGCAACAGTTTGCTGCGCGCTTGCAGCAGTTCGGCCTCGCGGCTGGCTAACGCTGCGCGGGCGCGTTCGATGGCCAGGCGAAAGTCCTCGGACTCCAGTTCCAGGAGTAAATCGCCTTGTTGCACGTGCTGGTTGTCGGTCACCAAGACTTTTGCGACCCGCGCACTCAGTTGGCTGGAGACACGGGTGATTTCGCCCTGCACATAGGCGTTGTCGGTGCTTTCGATAAAACGGCCGATCAGCAGCCAATGGGCAAAAAAGCCGCCGACCACGATGGCCAGTAGTGCTAGAAAAATAAATAAACGACGTTGCAAATGTGCAGACATAAAAGGCTCGGCTGACGACTGGCAGAATGCCGGTAAATCTAGCAGTGTTCCTTGTGAGCTTGTAGTCGGTAGACTTCGGAAACTTTGTTGCTTATGAGGAACAATCATGGGGCTGGATGATGCCTTGATCTTCACCCGGGTGGTCGAGTGCCATAGCTTCACCCAGGCAGCGCATGGGCTGAACATGCAAAAGTCGACAGTCAGTCGGCGGATTGCCTTGCTGGAGGAGCGGCTGGGGGTGCGTTTGCTCAATCGCACCACGCGCAAATTGCGTCTCACTGAGGTGGGACAGGCCTATTACGAGCGTTGCCGGCAAATCATGTTGGATTTTGCCGAGGCCGAGCAGGCGGTCATGCAATTGCAGTTGCAACCGTCCGGCTTGCTACGGATCACCGCACCGATTGAATTTGGTCAGTTGTTTCTGGGCCGGGTGCTGGGGGCCTTTATGCGCGAATACCCGGAGATCACTGCCGAGGTTGAGTTGACCTCGCGCAAGGTCGATCCGGTCGAGGAGGGCGTCGATATCGTTATGCTGGTCGGCCAGCCGCAGGATTCGACCCTGATCGCACGGCGGCTGTTGATCAGTGCGCGCAGCTTGTGCGCCAGTCCGGCCTATTTGCAGTTGCATGGCGCGCCGCAGGTGGTGGCTGAGTTGAGTCAGCATCGGGCGATTTTGCTGCCGGCCGACTCGTCGCGTTACTGGCCAGTGTTGGGGCAAAACATCGCCTGTCAGCGGGTGCTGTCGTGCAACAACATCACCTTTGCCCGCGAAGCGGCGCTGGCCGGGGCCGGAATTGCCGCGCTGCCGCTGATGATCAGCCGTGACGAGGTGGCCAGCGGTCGGTTAATTGAGCTGTTGCCGCAGGCGCAACTACCCAGTAGCGAGTTGTATGCGGTGTACCCGTCGCGGCGTTTTCAAACCATGAAGGTGAAGGCTTTCCTAGATTTTTTGCTGGCTAACCTGAGCACCGAGGTGGGGCCTTTGCTGGAGCCTTGAGTGGTGAGGCTGTAAGATTCAGGCCTTGTTTGAACTGCGCTATTGATTGAAAGCCAACAGCTGAGAGTTTCCATGACCATTGTTCGTACCCGTATCGCGCCATCCCCGACTGGCGATCCGCACGTTGGCACCGCCTATATTGCGTTGTTCAACCTGTGTTTCGCCCGCCAGCACGGCGGCCAGTTTATTTTGCGTATTGAAGACACCGACCAGGTGCGCTCGACGCGCGAATCCGAGCAGCAGATTTTTGACTCGCTGCGCTGGTTGGGTATCGAGTGGGACGAGGGCCCGGACATCGGCGGCCCGCACGGCCCGTATCGGCAAAGCGAGCGCGGCGAGATCTACAAGAAGTATTCGGATGAGTTAGTCGCCAAGGGCCATGCGTTCCCGTGCTTCTGCTCGTCGGAGCGCCTCGATCAAGTGCGCGCCGAGCAGATGGCCAATAAGGAAACCCCGCGCTACGACGGTCACTGCCTGCACCAGGAGCCGGCCGTTGCGCAGCAACGCATCGCCTCTGGCGAAGCCCATGTGGTACGCATGCAGGTGCCGACCGAGGGCGTTTGCGTGGTGCCGGATATGCTGCGTGGCACGGTAGAAATCCCCTGGGATCGGATGGACATGCAGGTCTTGATGAAGACCGACGGTCTGCCGACCTATTTTCTCGCCAACGTAGTGGATGACCATTTGATGGGCATCACCCATGTGTTGCGTGGCGAAGAGTGGCTGCCCTCGGCGCCGAAGCTGATCAAGTTGTATGAATACTTCGGTTGGGAGCAGCCGCAGCTGTGTTACATGCCGCTGCTGCGTAATCCGGACAAGAGCAAGCTGTCCAAGCGTAAGAATCCGACCTCGGTGACCTTCTATGAGCGCATGGGCTTCTTGCCGCAGGCAATGCTCAACTATCTGGGGCGCATGGGTTGGTCGATGCCGGATGAGAGCGAGAAGTTCTCGCTGGCCGAGATGATCGAGCACTTCGATATTCAGCGCGTGTCCCTCGGTGGGCCGATCTTCGATATGGAGAAGCTGTCCTGGCTCAACGGTCAGTGGCTGCGTGAGTTGAGCGTCGAGACCTTTGCCGCCGAAGTGCAGAAGTGGGCATTCAATCCCGAGTACCTGATGCAGATCGCCCCGCACGTACAGGGGCGGGTCGAGACCTTTAGTCAGATCGCACCGCTGGCCGGGTTTTTCTTCGCCGGCTCAGTGCCGCTGGATGCCAAGCTGTTTGAGCACAAAAAGCTGTCGCCCGAGCAGGTGCGCCAGCTGATGCAGTTAATTTTGTGGAAGCTCGAAGCGCTGCGCCAGTGGGACAAAGAGCGAATCACCGGCTGTATTCAAGCGGTGGTTGAGTCGCTGGAGCTGAAGTTTCGCGATGCTATGCCGCTGATGTTTGCGGCCATCACCGGCCACGCCAGTTCGGTGTCGGTGCTGGATGCGGTGGAGATCCTCGGGCCGGACATGACCCGTTTCCGCTTGCGTCAGGCCCTTGAGTTGCTGGGCGGCGCATCGAAGAAAGAAGTCAAAGAGTGGGAGAAATTATTGGCGGCAATCGCCGGTTAATTGCGCTCCGGCCGCCGGTTTATGCCGGTGGTCGGGGGGTAAGTGGTTGTTCTAGCAGCATAAACAAAGTCTGTTAAGCTAAAAGAGTGTTGACAGACACAAGGGCCGCGCTTAACATGCGCCCCGTCCTTGAATGGGGGTATAGCTCAGCTGGGAGAGCGCTTGCATGGCATGCAAG
>JAIERD010000125.1 GCA_019747155.1 Pseudomonadaceae bacterium | reverse complement strand
ACTCTTCAATCCAGGCTGGCAACTCAACGTCGCCGGCAAGCCAGCGCTGCACACGCTTGAGCCAGGCACCGGACGCCTTTAGAAAGGTTGCAACGTCATTGCCGGCAGCAAGCCGGTCAAAGTCAGGGATGTGCTTATCTGCGCAGTGCGCGGGCATCAGCTGATGCAGTGCAAGGCTCAAAGCCTGAGCAAACTTGTCTTGGCTCATCGAGGTTCGCGCGATCATGTCGGCGGCGTGGGCCACCAACACTTGGTCGCGGGTCATTGGGCTGTGTCTTGGGTTGGACTTAGTCACGCGGGGCTCCTCGAATTATTCTGTTGTCAGTGAGTTAGGCGGCTGATTTTTTTGGGGTGGCTTGCGACGGGAATGGGCGAAGCTCTTTGGCTTCGCAAGTGCCATCTTTTTTGCAAGTGACAAGAATGTAGCGCCCGACACGCAGCGCCTTGCTGATAGCGCCCTGAGTTACTCCAAGGCTCTTGGCGGCGCCGGCCTGCCCTTTCTCTTTAACGAAATCGGCGAGTGGTGTGGCGTGCATTGTTTCTGCTCCTGGATTTCTCTAGGCGCAGTATTACCAAAGGTGTTAGTCGCGTCAACACCGATGGTTTTTGATTATGATTACCACGGGTAATAAATTGGACGGCATGACAAAGAAGCCATTACCACCGGAACGGAAAATTGAGAACGACAAGCTCAAGGCGCTCTATGACGCCAAGAAAAAAGAGCTTGGACTGACCCATTACGCTCTGGCTGATGCTCTTGACATTAGCCAGAGCGGCGTAAGTCATTATCTGAACGGCATCAACCCGCTTAACACTTCTTCGGCAGCCATTTTGGCGCGCCTACTAAAAGTTGATGTGTCCGAATTCAGTCCGCGCCTAGCGGCAGAAATACGAAGCATCACCTTAGCTGTCGAGGCGGCTCCACCAGGCTCAAACATGGCGGCCCTGCAGCGGCTCAAAGGTAAGGCTACCCCGCGCAGCTTAGAAGTAATCAACCGCATCGAGAAGGCAGCCCAGCAAGGGCGCCTGAAGGAAGCTGACCTAGTGTTACTGGAAGGGATTGCCGCGCGCTTTGAAGAACTCAACTCCGACCAACCTTGAATCTATCGGCAAGGCCACCGTCAGTACCGTCCTTGGGCGCATGGGCGAAGGGCGTGACGGCGAAACTTACAAAGCCGAACTGCTTGATGATGCCGGCAAAACAGTCACAGGCTACGTAAAGCTCACGCTCGACCCGCGCAAAGTGATCGCCGAGCTCGCCACCGCACAAGTTGGGCGGGCCCTTGGTTTGCGCATCCCGCGCCCCTATGTCGCAATTCTGGATACAGCAGACCTGCGCGAAGAGTTTGGCTCCACATTCGCCAATCAAGGCGCCATGGTCTGCTTTGCCAGCGAGCAGGCCGGCAAGCGCAGCTACAGCCTTGAGCGTGGATTGCGCAAGCCAAGCCTTGCGCTGAAAGCTGCTCTGGAGAAGCAGTTTGACCTAGGTAGTACCATCGCCTTGGATGAGTTAGTCGCCAATGACGACCGCAACCTCGGCAATGTTATTTATGCACCCGGCAAGCAGGAGTTCTGGCTAATCGACCACGGGCGCGCCCTCACCGGAACTTACTGGGCTATGTGGGGGCTGGACGACCCGGCAGTGTCGGTGCGCAACCTGCTCGCAGACGAAAGTGCGGCTGTGTGGGACCAGGCGCAGCGTAAGGCCATCATCGACAAAGCACGTGAACTCGTGAATAAATGCGCGCTGCTGTGCTTGGATGACCTTGACCTCGACGGGTTCTTCGTCAAAATTGACGGTTCCACCGATCGACAGGAAATCATCACCTTCCTGCGCGAACGCATAAACCACACGGTGCACCTGCTATGCAATCGCCTACAAATGGGTCATCTGTCTTTGACGCAGCCCAAGCCTTTATAAGCTCAAGCCCTGCAAGCGAGCTGATTCACGCCTGCTGGATGCCTGTGCACCTGGAGCCGATAACCTTCTCTGGCGAGCGCATCACCATCGGGGTTGCCGTGGTGCCGGCAGACGGCAGCGCACCAAGGGTTATCAGCACCCTGCTGCCCGACCCACTAGAGCAAGTGTTTGGGCAATACGGCAAGCATCTATTCAGCTTGGCAGGCGGCGTTATTGCAGACCTGCAAGCCTTCCTTGCCACTGGTGGTGCGCTGGCCGCCTGGGAGCCGGCCATGCAAGGCGTGTACGCCGGTAAAATAGTGCCCACCCGCAATACCTCATTGGCGGCCATCGTTAAGTCAGCGCTCACGCACTCATCGCTGTTCAGCGCCAAGGCCAATGACAGCACCATCCAGCTGGATGCGGCCGAGCGCTCGCTCAACAAGTTCCAGGAAGAAATAAAGAAGCTTGTGGTGGCCTCGCGTGAAGGCATGAAAATCCGCTTCAATCAGCGCATGGCGCTGTATGGCGGTAAAACCAAAACACCAATTACCTATGTTGGCACCCACCTGGCCATCAACCTGGCGGCGCTCGACACCACCATGACGGCGCATTCACAGCAACGAGACGCCGCACACCGCAAAATTAACCAGCTGCTCGCCCTGCGCGAAATCGTTATTGGCCACAAGCAAGACCACCTCATGATCGGCATGTGGACACCAAAGCGAGAACTAACCAAGCACCAAGAAGAGCTGTTCGACGCCTACACCACCGAACTCGAATTTGCCTCCAATAAAGCGGGGGTCGAGTACGTGCTTGCCGATGGTGGTGTAGATACCAAGATGGCCGCCTCACCCTTCGCCAAAAAAATATTAGCCGACGCTTAACCTCTGCCGACAACGCAAGGAGGCGTCACCGACGCAACAACAAACACCGCCGGTCGGCTCAGTAATCCCCTGACTGCCTGAACATGGCACCCCCAGCCCGGGCGCTCATTCTGCAGAAATAATCGTTATTTACGGCGCCTTACGATCACTTTAGTATGGGGCCACCTATAAGGTTTATAGGCTAAACATGGAAAACATTGTTCCTTTATGGACGAAGCAGCAGCTTGAAGATCTTGTGCATGTGCTTGCGCAGGACTCCCTCAGGGTAATCTTTCGTGAGCACTGCCTTGAGCGGCTTGCCGAGAGAGGCGTGACGGTCATTGAAGCGCTTCGCTGCTTGCGTCGCGGGTCAATCACGAAGGGGCCTACCTACAGTCAAAAGCACAATAAGTTTGAGTTTAGGATGAGCGAGCTTCCACCAAGGGATGTCGTATGTATGGTTGTTGCTGTAAATCCGATTACTGAGCCTGGCGAAGTTTTCGCTATCACGGTATGGGAGTTATAAATATGTACGCTTACACAGGCAGTGGCCTTGAGGGCATCTTCTTGGAGAATGGCTACACGATTGTTCAGACGTCGTATGGCCCGGGCGTGAAGATAGAGGATGTTGATGGCCTTCATCGCGCTATTGCTGCCGATATTCTGCGGCAGAAAACGCCCATGACAGGCCACCAGTTCCGGTTTCTGCGCAAGGAGCAAGACCTGATACAGGAAGAGGCTGCTGCAATTTTCCGCGTAGACGTGCAGACGATTGCAAACTGGGAGAAGCGCGGCAGCGAAGAGATCGCGGGACCTCCAGATATTGCCATGCGTGCTTTTTACTCAGCCTACATCCACGCAAACTTTGGGCCTATTGCGTTCGAGCTGAACGCGCGGCCCCACGAAGGCGCCCTATTTAAGCTCGATGGCAAGCAGTGGATCGAAACAGAGCCAATGGCCGCATAGCGGCCTATATCGCAAGCGTCATCCTCACCGCCTGCAACACTTTAAGCCCCGCCGCCGAGCGGGGCTTTTTGTTTCACCGCTGTCCGCCCTGCCCGTAGCTAGCTGATTTACCTCGAACCAAGGCCCGCCGCTGAGCGGGCTTTCAGTCCTGAATAATGACTAGCACGTCGTTAACGAAATACAGTAAGCGCTCCATAAACCGCGTCCGTCAGGACAAGGACTGTTTTCAGGATGGCGAAGCTGGCGAGCAGTTCCAG
>JAIERD010000032.1 GCA_019747155.1 Pseudomonadaceae bacterium | reverse complement strand
AGACATCGCTCAGGCGCTCGAAGTCGCGGTCACGAAAACTGATGGTTTCGCCAAACTGGCGCAGCTGCACCCGGTCGAAGATACCACCGCGCACATAGCCCGAACCTTTGAACGAATAGCTGCCGCTGCCCAGCACGGCAATCGCCTGCTCGCCTGGCTTGAGCGCGGCCATGAGCAGACGGTACTGGTTGTCGCCAAGCAGATTGCGGCCGATGGTCGGCGCATTCAGGTGCGCGCTGTAGAGATCGATAAAGGTCTCATCGACTTGCTCGGGCGCGGCAACGTCCACCCCTTCGGCCTCGGTGCCTTTGAAGGCCTCATCGACCTGGCCACGGGTCAGGTGCAGGCGGCGGATCGCGCCGCTGCCGGTGAGTTGGGCCCAATCGGTGCTCTGGTAGTTATCCAGGCGCACGCTGGCGGGTTTCTGCGCGAGATTCGCAGCGTCTTCGATCAAACCGAGCGACACCGCCACCTTGTGCGCAGCGCGCATCACCACCTCGTTGACCACCATCACCGTCACAGTGGCGCCGGTGACCGCATCGACAGTCACCGCATCCGGGTCACTGGAACGGCCGACTACCACCCGTTGGTTGACCTTGATGCCCTTGTACTTGGCGGTGAAGGCGTGCAGTTTCGCCACGGGAATACCAATCAGCAGGATCGGCTCGTGGTGCTCAAGCACATAGGCGTCCTGAATCACGCCGGCGGTGTCGAGGATCACCTGCATATTGATCGGCTTGCCGGAGTAGGCCGGGATATCGACCACATCCAGGCTCTGGAATACATAGCCGAGCACCTTGCCGCCACTGGACAGGGTGCGCACCTTGAATTCGCCTTGCGGCTCGGAAGGCGCATCGGCACCCGGGAAGATCGAGTCGATGCGTTGCTGTTCAATGTCGCCGTAAGGCTTGGCCTGGGCGCCTTGGAAGGTTGCGATCAAGAGCGTGAACAAAACCGCGACAGCCAGCACCCATGAGCGCTTGGCACTGTGCAGGGAGGGGAAGCTGTTCATGATTAACCGGCTTTGGCGATTGGATCGAATGGGCACCGTAGTGCTGGCAGGTGAACGACAGGAGATTTCATTCTGCCGCTGACAGGTTTGCATATGGAATATCCGCCTTAGGCGGCTAGAACGTACCGCCATGCTAAGCGATGCCATCTACCCGCCCCTTGATGATAATCAAGTAGTGGCCAAACCATCGGTGCGCTACCGCACTCAGCGTTGAGCGTATACGGCTTGGCGGGTTGCACCCGCCCTACCAAGCTATCTGCGGCGGTCGCGCGAGGTTAATCTCGACCGGGCGGAGTCAGATAAGCCGCCGTAGCACCGCGTTGCGCGGCACTGGCTTTGAGCTCCAGGTGGGCGATGCTGCGCAGGTGCACCTGATCCGGGCCATCGGCAAAGCGCAGGGCGCGGCCGGCGGTCCACATATCGGCCAGCGGCGTGTCCGGGGTCAGGCCCATGGCGCCGTACACTTGAATCGCGCGGTCAACCACCCGGCAGTGCATGGCCGGCACCAGCGCCTTGATCATGGATATCTCCTTGCGCGCGGCCTTGGCGCCGACTGCGTCGATCATCCAGGCGGCTTTCAGCACCAGCAGCCGCGCTTGCTCGATCTCGATACGCGACTCGGCGATCCAGTCGCCGATATTGGCGTACTGGTGCAGGTATTTGCCGAACGCCTTGCGCTCCTGGCAGCGCTCGACCATCAGTTCCAGCGCCAGCTCGGCCATGCCGATCGAGCGCATGCAGTGGTGAATACGCCCCGGCCCCAGCCGCGCCTGGGCCATCATAAAACCCTCGCCCTCGGCGCCCAGCAAGTTGGCCACCGGCACCCGCACATTGCGCAGCAACAACTCGCTGTGGCCCTCGGGCGCCAGGTGATTGAGCACCGGAATATTGCGCAGCAGCTCCACGCCCGGCGTGTCGAACGGCACCAGGATCATGCTCTGTTGCCGGTGGGCCTCGGCGTCCGGGTCGGTCTTGCCCATCACGATCAGCAGCTTGCAATCGGGGTGCGAGGCGTTGGTGATAAACCACTTGCGGCCGTTGATCACATACTCGTCGCCTTCGCGGCGGATCAGGGTCTGGATGTTGCTGGCATCCGACGAGGCCACGTCCGGCTCGGTCATGGCAAAGGCCGAACGTATCGCACCATCCAGCAGCGGCAGCAACCAGCGCTGGCGTTGCTCGGGCGTGGCGAACAGGTGCAGCAGCTCCATGTTCCCGGTGTCCGGCGCGCTGCAGTTGAACACCTCGGAGGCCCAGGACACTCGGCCCATGATCTCCGCCAGGGACGCGTATTCCAGATTGCTCAGGGCGGTGCCCGGCTCATCCGCTTGCAGCGCCGGCAGAAACAGATTCCACAGTCCCTCGCTGCGGGCCAAGGCCTTCAAGTCGGCCATAAACGACACCGGGAAATGCCCAGCCGCCACCTCCGCCTGCCAGGCACCGATGCGCGGGACTATATGGCTATCGAGGAAGCTGCGCAGTTGCTGACGCAGTGCTTCGGTGCGGGGGCTGTAGGCAAAATACATGGCGAACCTCGAGACGGTCTGGGCGATGGCTGAAGCATCACCATAGCCAGCTCGACGGGTAAAACCGAGGATGTTCGAGGGGCTGAATCAGCGCCTATCACGGCGCACGCAAACGCAGCGAAACTTGACCCAGGTCATCGCCACTTCGGCCATAACCGTTATTGGCAAAGCTATGTACCAGTTATGCGTTGCGAGGGGATTAGCCTTGATACTTGTGCTGTCGGCACTGACCAATCGCGGATAAATCCGCTCCTACAGGGGGCCAGCCGATGAAATTATTGCAGGTGCCTGGCTTGTGTAGGAGCGGATTTATCCGCGAGGCAAGCGTGAGGGCGCTGACAATCCGACAGGGCCACAACCGTTATTTTCCCCGCATTCATCTAGGTCACAAACCAGAGGCTACGGGACTTGCGCTTTGCAACACATAACTAGGACATAGCCAATGGCAAAGCCACCCGCCGCCAGCATGGCTACCAGTGCAGGTAAAACATCGCCTTGGCCAGCAGCACTATGGCCAGCATCTGCGCCAGCACGGCCCAGTGCAGTTGGCGATACAGCGCCGGCGTCATGCGCCCACTGCGCAGCAGCATGGCCACCGCGCCGAAGCTGATAAATACGCCAACGGCCAGGGTGATTTTCAACGTTAGCAAGGTGGCAAAACTGCTGGCCAACGGCGCACTGAGCGCCTGCCGATGCTGCCAGGCCAGGCCAAAGCCCGCGCCATACACCAGCAGCACCAGCCAATGCAGCACCGTGCGGGTACGGGCACCGAGCGCACGCTCCAGGGTGCCAAGCTGCTCAGGATCAAGCTGCGGCTTGACCTTGGCGAGGATCAGCACCTCGTAGAACAGCGTGCCGATAAAGCCGATGGCACCCAGCAAATGCAGCACGTGCAACAGTGCGTAACTGCTCACCCAAACCTCCTCAAACCGTGCGTGAGAAGCGGCCTTTTTGCTCGCCGCCGATATAGGCATCGAAGGCCATGGCCACGCTGCGCATCATCAAATGCCCCTGGGGCAACAGCACCAGCGCGTCGTCGTGAATCTCCAGCAACTGGTCGGCCACCTGCTCGTCGAGCTTGCCCAGAGCCTCGGCAAAGTACTCCTTGAAGCGAATATGGTGGCGCGCCTCGATGCTGGCAAAATCAATGCGGCCATGGCACATGAGGTCGCTGATCACGTCGCGGCGCAGCTGGTCGTCGGCGTTCAGGCGATAGCCGCGATGCACCGGCAGCAAGCCCTGATCGAGGCGCGCGTAGTACTGCGAAAGCTCCTTGACGCTCTGGCTGTAGGTGTCGCCGACCTTGCCGATGGCCGATACGCCGAGGCCGATCAGGTCGCACTCGGCGAAAGTCGAGTAACCCTGAAAGTTGCGCTGCAAGGTGCCGTTGGCGCGGGCCAGGGCCAGCTCGTCATCCGGCAAAGCGAAGTGGTCCATGCCGATATACAC
>JAIERD010000144.1 GCA_019747155.1 Pseudomonadaceae bacterium | reverse complement strand
TGTTCGACAACGACGCCATTCCGGTCGATGTGTTGATCAGCCCCGAGCAAGTGGTCACCAACTACATCAAGCGCCTGATCGAATACCCCGGCGCCTTGCAGGTGATCGACTTCGCCGACGGCAAGGCTCAGCTGGTCGCAGTGCGCGCCTATTACGGCGGGCCGCTGGTGGGCCAACAACTGCGCCAACTGCGCGAGCACATGCCGAATGTCGACACTCGGGTGGCGGCGATTTTCCGCCGCGACCGGCCGATTATTCCGCAAGGCGACACTGTAATTGAGGCCGACGATGAGGTGTTCTTCATCGCCGCCAAGGCCAATATCCGCGCCGTCATGAGCGAAATGCGCCGGCTGGAAGACAGCAATAAACGCATCGTGATTGCCGGTGGCGGCAATATTGGCGAGCGCCTGGCCGAAGCCATCGAGAGCCGCTACCAGGTGAAAATCATCGAGCGCAATCCGGCCCGCTGCCGCCATCTTTCCGACAAGCTGGAAAGCACCATAGTGCTGCAGGGCAGCGCCTCCGACCGCGATTTACTGCTCGAAGAGAGCATCGGCGATACCGATATTTTCCTCGCCCTGACCAACGACGACGAAGCCAATATCATGGCGTCCTTGCTGGCCAAACGCCTCGGCGCGCGCAAGGTGCTGACCCTGATTAACAACCCGGCCTACGTCGATCTGGTCCAAGGCGGCGAGATCGACATCGCCATCAGCCCGCAACAGGCCACCATCGGCACCCTGCTGACCCATGTGCGGCGCGGCGACATCGTCAGCGTACATTCATTACGGCGCGGCGCAGCCGAGGCGATCGAGGCGATTGCCCACGGTGATGCCAAGTCGAGCAAGGTAGTTGGTCGCACGATCGAAGAGATCAAGCTGCCACCCGGCACCACCATAGGCGCGATTATTCGCGGCGAGGACGTGCTGATCGCCCACGGTAATACCCTGATCGCGGCGGGCGACCATGTGATCTTGTTCTTGGTGGATAAGAAACACATTCGCGATGTCGAGCGCCTGTTCCATGTCGGCCTGAGCTTTTTTTGAGGCCACTCGGGACCAGGGCGACGTCCGTCAGGCTACTGGAGGAGCAACCATGCTTGAGCCCTTAGAGAATATGCTGGCCAAAGGGGTGGACAATGCCCTGCTGCGGTTCGGCTTGGGTAAAGGCTATTTGGACGACGGACAGTTCGCCGTAGCCGCCGAACATCTGCAGCGCTGCGTGACCTTCGACCCGCAGTATTCGGCGGCTTGGAAGCTATTGGGCAAGGCCTGCCTAGGTGCCGGCGACCCAACCGCCGCGCGCCATGCATGGGAGCAGGGCTTGCTGGCGGCCAGCGGTCATGGCGACAAACAAGCGGAAAAAGAAATCCGGGTATTTCTGCGTCGTCTGGATAAATTGACTTAAACCCGTTGCGCCGGGTTAGCCGAGCGGATCAGTTACGGGTAAAGCGCAGACCGACGCCGCCCGGCTCGAAGCGCACCACTTCCATTTCTAGAATAGGCGCTTCCATGGGCAGGCCTTGCACCTGCCCGGTCACCAGTTCACCGATCTGCAGCAAGCGCTGCGCATCGTCGATGATGACAAACACGCCGCTGTCGGAAATATCCCGGGTCATTACCTGTAACTCACCATGCACCGGGTGATCGATGCGGATGCGAACCTTTAAAGGCGCACGGCTAGTATCGCGCTGGTTAGTCATGAACGGCCTGTTGTTGAAGATTTATGGGCATAGCACAGACGTTAGTGGCTAAAGCGCCGCGCATCAATACCATTTCGCCTCCCCCGGCGGACGTTTCTTGAAGCGCTTCATGCTCCACAGGTATTGGCTGGGGTAAGCGCGCACATACTTTTCCAACACCGCGCTCATGGCGGCGGCAGACACTGCAGTGTCCTGGCTATAAATCGCTTCAGGTGCCGCTTCAAAAATCACCTTAAAGCCACTGCCATCTTCCAGCCGAACAGCGTGCAGAAACAACCCAAGCGCCTTACCACCGGCCAACATGCCCGGCACAAACTTGCTGGTCAGCGCCTGGATGCCGCAAAAGGGTACGAACAGGCCACTCGACAGGCTCGGCTCAGGGTCGGCCGGAATTCCTACCACGCCGCCTTTGCGCACCTCTTTAATGACGCTGAGAATGCCTTCCTTGGTCGAGGCCGCAACCCGATTGCCCAACTGCGCGCGCTGCTTCTTCAGCAGTTCGTCGAGGGCTTTAAGCTTGGGTGGGCGATAGAAAATCACCGGTTTGCACTGCGTACAGAAGTAGTGATTAAGCACTTCCCAGTTGCCCAGGTGACTGGCGATGCCAACCACCCCTTGGCCGCTGGCCAGCGCCGCCTGGAGCACGTCGAGGCCTTCTACTTCGCGCACCAGGCCCAGGGTTTTTTCCGCTGGCCAGATCCAGGCGCAGGCGCTTTCGGTCAGGGTACGACCGATATCGCGGTGGGTTCGCCACTCCAGCTGCTTGAACTCAGCCGGCGACAGCTCTGGGAAACACTTGCTCAGATTGATCCGCACCACCTCCCGTGAACGGCTGGGGATTTTCCAACTCAGCCAGCCCAGTGCCGCGCCCACCGCTTGCACCGCGCGCCAAGGCAGCAAGGCAAACAGGCGCAGGAATCCGACGGCTAATGCGCCTTTGATCTTTTCCACCATTAAGTCCTCAAACACTCGGGGCCGGCATTGTACCTGCCAACGGTGGGTAACTATCACAGTCCGTGGTGTGGTCCATGACCATGCCCGAAGCCTGCATCAAGGCATAACAGATGGTCGGGCCGACAAAGGTGAAGCCGGCTTTCTTCAGCGCGCGACTCATCGCCTCGGCCTGCGGGGTAATCGCCGGCACCTGACTGCGTTCGTTGAAGTGATTGATCTGCGGCACGCCATCGACAAAGGACCAGAGCAGCGCCACCGGATCATCCTGTCGTAGCCAGGCCTGCGCATTCTGCCGTGCGGCCTTGAGCTTTAAGCGATTGCGGATAATGCCGGGGTCCTGCATCAGATCCTCGATTTCCTCGTCACTCATCTGCGCCAAGCGCTGTGGGTCGAAGCCAAACATCACCTGGCGATAGCGTTCGCGCTTTTTCAGCACGGTGATCCACGACAACCCGGCCTGAAACCCCTCCAGCAACAGCAACTCGAACAGCGCCTGCGGATCGCGCAGCGGCACGCCCCATTCGTGGTCGTGGTAGGCGATGTACAGCGGATCTTCATTGCACCAAAAACAACGCGGCATAGGTCTTCCTTGCAGGCAGTGTGAAAACTACTGCGCTTGGTTATGCGGCGTTAAAAACAGGTTCGGACAGCGGGCTTGCCCGCTGAACGCACTTCAGTGCGGCCCGGAGGGCGAGCGGAGCGAGTACTGCTCAAGCACGTAAACTCGGCTTTGGCATCCTGCGTCGCCCTACCTCCTGCATCCATGCAGTCGTCCGCGTCCTCGCCTGTTTTTACCTTGCCTAACCTTCGCTCGCTACGTTTTCACGCAGCCTGCCTTGCCATGGGCAGAGCAGGTTGGGGGCGGGTGAAGGGGCGAATGTTTCGGGTATACTCGCCGGCTTTACGCCTCCGCCAAAACCGGTGAAATTCGTGACCCAGACTACGCCAGCCGTGCGCACCTTCCAAGATTTGATCCTGGCCCTGCAACAATACTGGGCTGAACAAGGCTGCGTGGTGCTGCAGCCCTACGATATGGAAGTCGGTGCCGGCACCTTCCATACCGCCACCTTTCTGCGCGCCATCGGCCCGGAAACCTGGAACGCCGCTTACGTGCAGCCGAGCCGCCGTCCGGCTGACGGTCGTTACGGGGAAAACCCCAATCGCCTGCAGCATTACTATCAGTTCCAGGTGATCTTGAAGCCCAACCCGGAGAACTTCCAAGAGCTGTATCTGGGTTCGCTCAAGCACATCGGCCTCGACCCGTTGGTGCATGACATTCGCTTTGTCGAAGACAACTGGGAGTCGCCGACTCTGGGCGCCTGGGGC
>JAIERD010000522.1 GCA_019747155.1 Pseudomonadaceae bacterium | reverse complement strand
CGAGTGGTTGTTAACCTGGGCCATCACACCTTCTTGGCGACTGTTGCGCGGGGCAATGCCGGTGAGGAACCCAATAGTGTTGTTTCACGCTCGGCGAATTCCAGCACTCTGGTTTCCGGCTTTTTCGAGCGTTTGGCATGCTCCAATGGTCATGCAGGCCGCGAAAATCGGAGCGCTCATCACTTATCGTGGCCATTTTAGATCAGCAGCGCTTACCAGATTCCGGTCCGCAGTTCACCTAACTGCAACTTGCGGCAATCCAGGCTTTGATTATTCGTGCGTTATGCCTGGCGCAGCGATGGGTCTAGCCGTGTAATTGGTTCACCAACAAGAAGCCCTTGCAAGGGAGGGCCTGATGCAGCCTGGCATTTAGGGATGCATCGAATGTGCTCAGTGATTTCAATTGAACAGGGCGCTGAGTTTTCGGCTGTAGACGATGTCACCGCCCTGGCCTACTCAGCTTGAGCGCCTAGAGGCCGAGGTAGTGCGCTTCCGCGTCTTGGGCTTTACCGCCACCACAGCAGGCCGCTGCAGCAATTGCTGGGCCAGGGTGTCGGCCCGCGCCTGCTGCGCTGCCGCCTGTTGCTGCGCTTCGCTCAGTCCGCTGTGCACCACCTCCAAGCGGCGCTGTAGGTCGTCCAGTTGCCGACTTGCCGTCTTAAGCTGCACAGCGCGGCTCTTGCTCTCCTCGCGGGCGCGGTCGATCTCGCGGTAGGCCCGCTCCTCAACGCCGCGCACGTAGGTCGCGTGGTCAACCCGGTCCTGTTCGAGCTTGATCGCCAGATCCTGCACTTGCTGTAGCAGTCCTTGTGCGTGCTGCTGCGCCTCACCTCGTTCGCGCACTAGCTCCTCACGCTGTTGGCGCAAGTCCTCTATCTGTGTCAGGCGCTGGGCCAACAGCAATTCCAGATCGGCCAGGCGCGTCTCCGCCGCCTGGCGGCCGGCCACCGCCTCGGCCGCCAGCTGACGATACTGGGCGGCATCCCGGCGTGCCTGGTCCTCAACCTCTGCGAGCTGCTCGCGCTCGGCGACCAGCACCTGTCGCTGCTCGGATAACGCCTGCTCGGCGGTGCCCTGGGCCAAGTGGATCGCCTGTTGCCAGATGGCGACAAAGGCCTGCGACACCTCAGCCGGCAGCGCCGGCAGGCGGGTCTCGCCGTTGAGCCGCTCAGCCAGCCGCGCCCACCATTGATCGAGCAGCCCTCCCACTCGTGCAGGGCTACCGCGACCTAACTCCAGACGAACTCGCTCAACAGTAGGTCGCTCCCCTCGGGCAAGCACAGCGTCTGCAGCAGCGAATACGTCAGTTTCGGGTACACCTATTGCCACGGGTCATCTCCGGCTATATAAGGTCTGATAACAAAAGATTATCCGATCTAATTTAATTAATAATGGAATTATAATACGTTGAACGTATTAGATAATACACAACAGCTTTCACTGAGCGACGAGCAGCTACTAGAGCCACATTTGCTCGCGCAAAGCGCCCAAGAAGCTGCCAGGGCTTTCATCACTGGTGGTACGGCAGCTAACACGGTGCGCAGCTATCAGAGCGCCCTCACCTACTGGTCGGCCTGGCTGCAGCTGCGCTACGGCCTGGCATTGGGCGACAAGGCAATGCCGCCAGCGGTGGTTATTCAGTTCATCGTCGATCACTTGGCGCGCCCCCTAGAAGACGGGTCGTGGACACATCTATTACCCGCTGCGATTGATGCAGCACTGGTATCGGCGCGCGTGAAGGCAAAGCTCGGCACACTAGCCCACAGCACGATCAGCCACCGTTTAACGGTACTAAGCAAATGGCATCGTCTGAATGGTTGGGAAAGCCCTGTCGAAATGCCAGCGGTTAAAACGCTGCTGCGCGATGCCCGAAAGGCGCAGGTGCGCCAGGGCATAACCGTTCGCAAGAAAACAGCCTTACTGGCTGAGCCTCTACAAGCGATGCTGGCCACGTGCACAGATGGTGTACGCGGAATACGGGACCGCGCCCTCCTCTTACTCACCTGGAGCGGCGGCGGCCGGCGTCGATCAGAAGTAGTAGATTTGCAGATAGGCGATGTACGCCCACTAGATGCCGAAACCTGGCTTTATGCGCTGGGGAACACCAAAACCGATACAAGTGGAGCGCGGCGGGAAAAGCCACTTCGCGGTCAAGCAGCAACCTCGCTTAGGCTATGGTTAGAAGTTGCGCCGGCCACATCAGGGCCACTGTTTAGACGCATGTACAAGGGAGGTATCGTTAGCAGCAATGGACTTTCAAGCGATCAGGTCGCGCGCATTGTCAAACGGCGGGCGAAATTGGCGGGATTGGACGGCGACTGGGCTGCTCACAGCCTCCGATCCGGCTTCGTTACAGAGGCAGGGCGACAAGGAGTGCCTCTAGGCGAGACCATGGCGATGACCGAGCACCGCAGCGTTGGAACAATTATGGGGTACTTTCAGGCCGGTGCACTGCTGAACAGCCGCGCAACGACCCTGCTAGCCGAACCTTCAAGGCCACCTGAGCCGCCGCACTCTGCGAACACACACTCAGCCAGCTACTCACCTCAATTCGAGTCGAAAGGCGCCCGCTTGCATAACGAGGCTAGCGAGTGATCAATTTGCGCAGACTAAAAGCCACCGAACTGCTCACGCTAGAGATTGGGATACCCTATTCGCGGCACCGTAAGTAACATGAACTAGTAGCGCAAAGAGTGTATATCTGTGATGTATATTTAGCCAAAATCTTGGGGGTGCGCGCATAACGACCTATTAGTTTTAGCTGTTCATCTCTGAACTATTGAGCAACTAGGAAACCAAGCATGATAACTCACAGAAAATCTGTACCTCCAGTTATTCGCCTAGTCGTTAATACAGAGTTCATCCTCGCCGCGGACCCTAGAGCTTACATTCATAACGAACTTGTACGAACTTATCGCATGAGCGTGAAGGCAATTTACGCGTGCAATCGCTACGCCTTTGAGGAGGTACAAGTCGGTACGATACAGATAAAGATCCTACGCTTCGGCGTAGCACTCAATCTCGGATATGACCCCGCAGAACTAGCTAATGAGGTAAGCCACGATACATCTATGATCTATGAGGCGCCTCAGGAAGATTTGGGATCGATGAGCGACGGATTGCATCAGGATTACCTCATGATTTCGCACTTGTCTTTCGAGGAGCCCTATCGCGGCAGTCCCATTGAGTTAAACACGATTAGAACTGCCTTGATCGGATTGAGTTCAGGTGTGTCTCGCGCATTTCTTCCTCTAAGCGTGATCAATCCTGACATAAAGCCTACGGACTTCAAAGAGATGAACTCAACTGCTCTACACTTCGACAAAATAGGGTTTAAACCACTTAAATTGGGCAATAAGACTCTGTGGCAGGACCTAGAGCTACGCAGCTTTTGGAACGCATAAAGCTCCAAGGTCGACAGTAGAAAAAGAGAGCGATAGAGGGTGGGTAAAAATGGATTACAGCTCCGAATATTTGCGCTGGCTCGCAGCAAAAAAAATTCTTGAGTCTCAAGGAATTGAAGCTCCGCCATTCAGACAACTGAGAAAATCTCTCAGTAAAAATACTTTAAAAGCATATGCTGAAGCAGTGAGACGCTATCAATTTTCCTATCATGGTCTTTTGCCAGCAAAAACGGAGAACATTCTTGAATATGTAAACAATCAAAAACACTCTTTATCTCCAGGATCGTTGAAAGTTTTTATCGCTGCAATATCGAAATGGCACAGCGATATGCGCTTTGAGGACCCCACAAAAGATACAGCTGTTCGCATACTTATTGAGCATATACAGAAAACAAGCAGCCACGAGACACGGCATCGGCCGAGCTTAAAATTTTCAGACCTTATAAAAATGACAGACTTTCTTGATGAGATTATTTACGACGAAAAAATAGAAGATTTACTTCCTCAATCGATGAGATACTTATCATCCACCAGAAATAAAAGCATTTTGCTGCTAGGCTATTGGCACTC
>JAIERD010000152.1 GCA_019747155.1 Pseudomonadaceae bacterium | reverse complement strand
TACGAAGAGCGCGACCTCGTGCCGGTACTGCAGCGTGAAGTGGCGGGCAAGCTGCGCAAGCCTGAACAGAAGCTGCGTGCCCTCTATTTGGTCGACCTACTGCGTCGATTTCCCTGTGTATCAACGGACAAAGCCGCGCGCCTAAAAGGCTTTGTCAGCAGCTGGTCGAGCCTGAAGCCGGCTGAACGCTCGCCTCGTGCAACCCAGTTGGTCTCTCGCTACAAGCTCGACAAGCTGGCCTATGAGTGGGGGCTGGAGGAAGACGTCAGCAAGCAGATGCAGGATGTCCTGGCTTTCCAGACCCGCCATTATGCCGCTACGCAGGGCGTGAAGACGGGCTATTCAGAGCCCGCGCCTGTCGGCTAGCTGGCAGCGCTTTATAGGTCTTTATAGTCGATTATAGAATCTATTCCGGCTGCCGATTGCCGCAACCTGGTCAAGGTTGTAATCCGACTTTTCCGAACACCAGGGAACTGCTCCTATACCTGTACGAGGCCGCTCTTCGTTTGATCAGTATCAGGATTGTTGCTAGGTTTTCTGACATATTTCAAAAACTAGCCATCCATGAAATCCCTTCCCGCGGCAATCATCGAACACAGCAGGCTTCTCCCTGAAGGAGGCATTCTTGCACCAAACGAATTCCTTCATTTGGCTAGCCGCGCTGCCGTGGACCAAGCATTCTCTCGATTAGCCAAAGGCGGGGAGTTGATGCGAATTTCACGTGGCCTCTATGTGGTGCCGGTCACCGGGCGCTTCGGCAAACGTGCGCCGGCGACGGAGAAAGTCATCAGTGCGATAGCTTCGAAAAGTCATCAGGTAATCGCGTTAAGCGGTGCCCGCGCAGCGAACCTTCTAGGGCTGACGCAACAGGTGTCGATTAGGGAAGTATTTGTCACCGACGGACGACCAAGAACCCTGCAGCTAGGCAAGGCTCAGGTGAGAATCGAACATGCGCCACAGTGGCAAGTCGCCCTCGGAGCGACCATTGCTGGCGACGCTATACGTGCGCTTGCCTGGTTGGGCAAACCCCACGCCAAAGAGGCCGTCGCGAAGCTGCGCACGTGCCTGTCGAGTAGCGATTGGCAGGTATTGAAATCGCATAGATCCAACCTTCCTCCATGGATGGCTGAAGCGATTGAGCACGAAGCAGCTTTTGCTTGAGCAAGGCTTGTAATCTATTCGTTCAAATCCAGTAGGTTAGAGAACGAATGCCCTGATTTTCCCTTATCTCGGCATGATCCAGTTGCGCTCTGATAAAACTCTATAGAAAACATATAGATAGGAGAGAAGTGAGTGAATTTTCACTTTATCTCGGCATGACCCCAAGTGGCTTGCAGCCACTTCGACAGCAGGCACTCCTGACCGGTTGGCTGCCGCTGAAGCTACTTTTTCAACAGAATCGGCCAAAAGCAGACGGTCCAGATTTAGATTAGCCGCCCACCGCTGTGACTTGGAGGTGTCGAGAAAAGTAGGGGCGATTCAACCTCCCTGGTCTTGGTGCCATTGCACTGTAAAATTTCCCTGAACAGAAGTGGCATTGTAAGATCCGCGCGGAAGAGGCAGGTTCCTCCTCTCGTTTATTCGAGGGCGGTTCTGATAATTAACAGCCTCGGCTGTTGGGCTAAAACCCCACTGATCCCCCACTGGGGATGTTCAAAGGTTACTCAAATCCCCCTGCCTCTTCCCCAAATTCCCATGGAGATGTACGTGTGAAGGACAGCGTCTGGTTCACCTACAAGGCCCGCATTCAGGCCAATAACCGCTTAGATTGGCTTGATTTTCACTCGCAGATGCTGTTGGTGTGGTACGCAATACTCAGCGCGACACTAGGCGTACTGACCATTCGCTACGAACATCTCCTCGGCCCAAACACCGACATAATGGCCACTGTACTCTCCATCGCTTTACTTGGTTTCTCGCTCGCCGTGACGAACCGCGATTTCCGAGTACGCGCCATGCTGATGCGCAAAAACTACCTGCAGCTGCAGGCCCTGTACCGTGAGCTTTCCCTGGGCGCCGCCCCAACCCCACTGCAAACGAAGCAGTATGACGAGCTGCTAGCTGAGTGTGAGAATCACAGAGAAATCGACGACCGCATCGCACGCGTATTTGCAACCGGGCTTACCAGTCGCAAACCGACTGCGTTTGAAAACTGCTATGCCATTTCCTGGCTCGGCGCTCGCCTCATTATTACCGTCGCCCTATACGTACTTCCCCTTGCCGTGGGTTTGCTGACCTGGATGTGCTAATGAGCGCTGCGCGTAGTTTCAAAAAACTCTTTGCTCGCAAATCGCTCCTCCGGGTCTACGCCGAAAAGATCAAAAACTCGGGGGCCATCGGGCTTGACCGCACTAGACCGGCCAAGCTTGACGCCAAGCTGAATGGTGAGCTGGAGCTCATAATTCAGAAGGTTCACCAGGGTAAATATCGGTTCACAGCCTATAAGGAAAAGCTAATTCTCAAGGGAGCAACCTCCCTCCCTAGACAGATATCAATACCAACTGCTCGGGACCGCATTGTTCTGCGTGCACTGTGTGAGTGCCTTGCTGAGGTGTACCCGACAGCCAAGCTGTCGTTGCCCCAGGGTGTCATTGAAGACCTGAAGAGTGCACTAGCATCTGAGGTCTATAGCGAGTACGCCAAGATTGACTTGAAGCATTTCTATCCCTCAATCCCGCACTCGCTGATCGATGCTGCTGTTCGAAAAAAGATCCGCAAGCCGGAACTGAAGCAACTGATTACGTCTGCAATCACCACGCCGACCGTATCGGAGTCCAAAGGTAGAAAAGACACCCCTAACACAACCATCGGCGTACCTCAGAGCCTGGCAGTCTCCAACTTGCTGGCCGAAATCGCACTTCAGGACATCGACTTAACATTCAAGAGTCGACCAGATATTTGGTACAAGCGTTACGTAGATGACATCCTGATCCTCACACCAAAGGATCAGTCCGAGGCAGTGGCCAATGAGCTCATTAACGGGCTGAAGAAAATGGGGCTACAGCCCCACGAATTTGGCCTGGAGTCAAAATCTAAGTTTGCGCCTCTCACAGAACCGTTCAGCTTTCTGGGGTATCAGGTAGAGGGCGGTCAGATCATCATCCGTCGCGAAAGCATCCTTCGCTTCGAGTCCTCAATTGCGAAAATCTTCACGGCTTACCGGCACAAGGTTGCAACTGCAAGGTCAGCAGAGGATATGGAGAGAGCCAGGGCGTACTGTGAATGGAAGGTCAATCTTCGGATTACCGGATGTTTCTTCGGGGGTAAACGACGGGGCTGGGCCTCGTACTTCTCCCAAATTACGTCGACTGCGCAGCTGCGGTCAGTCAATCACACGATCCGCAACCTAACCACACGCTTTTCGCTTGACGGAAAAGTCAAAACAAAGTCATTGATCAAGACCTTCTATGAGCTTCGTCGTGGAAGAGCTGGCAACCATATCTACATCCCCAACTTGGACGACCACAGTATCGCGGACAAACGCAAGCTACTGGCACTATGGATTGGGGATGCTGCCCAGCGCCTAAGCGATGACCAGGTAGAGAGGCTTTTCGAGGTCAAGGTAACTAAGGCTGTAAGAGAGCTCGAAGAAGATATTGCACAAACATCTTGATGGACTAAAAGTCCACAAGCCAGTCTGTTGTCATGCCCCCTGCGACAATCTCAACGGCCACCTACTATCTATGTGGCCAGCCCCGAATCAGCAGGCGAAGGCCTGATATTTCTAGTCCAGAGACTCCTCGTGGATAGCCTCAGCATATGCGCCATCGTCGACATCAGACGGGCCCTATAAGCCCACTTTGGTAGAGGCCCATTTGCCTTTGCAGGACCTAACTTCTGCTTTAGTGTAAGCGTCCAGCCCGCCCACCTTTTGCTCGAACACCCCGGCCTGCATCCTGTGCTTTTTCCAGCAGGGGATTCA
>JAIERD010000025.1 GCA_019747155.1 Pseudomonadaceae bacterium | reverse complement strand
ATATAAGCCCTCATACATCCACTGGAAATATATTAACTGCGATCGTGTATTCTTCTAGCTCAGATACTTCCTCTATATCGACTGAAGCAGGCAACCCTGTTGCAGCAAGATCAAAGCCTGTAGCATTTTCTCTATGCTCCTTCGCTTTTTTTGCTTTTTTGGTTAATACTTTTGATTTCTCAACCAACTCTCGATTTTTACGTACCATAAGAAAAACCTCTTCAGAGGTAACTCTTGATGCGCTTTTTCGGTCGCCAACTAGTTCTCTTTTAGCTGCTTTAAGCTCCTCGATCGATACATCAGGACGGGTTACGTCGCTGTACGAGACTTTAATATATCTCTCGCCAGATGGATTAATCCACACATATCGCAAAGAGTTCGGATTGTACTTAACGGAATGTTTTTTATTTGACACAAACAAAGCCAGTGCAGGCGACCAATATCTAATGCCCCACATCTCTATCCCCTGCCTTGAAATAACCCGCTTTTGCTCAGGCAGGAAGTCGATAATAAAATCTTTTGCGTTATCAATCAGAGCGGGGTGGGACAACGCACCTTTCTCATCGGTCCAACCCTCTATCCATTTTTCATGAGGGGTTTTCCCATTTAACATTCGATGCCTTGTGTGATGATACGCCTGAATGGCGCGGGCAAACCAAAGCCTGAACTCGGAAAATGTTAGACATGCCTTCCCTTCGCTATCGTAGTCCCCCCTTAACACCACATTAGATAATGTCTTTCCGGGGAGGAAATTGATATAGCTCATATTGAGCGTTCCGTTTAGACGTTCAATATGACCGCCCCACCATGGCTTTCCAATTGGCCTCCAAGCCAACTTGATATTATTATTTTTGGCCGCAATTCGAAAAGTTATAGACCTGAACTCCTTAGCATTATCCATTGCAACTTCTTCAGGCTTGCCATAATAGGGGTACTTAATATCCTCATCCCCAAGTGCCTCAATCCACTTCCCTTTTGGCAACACTGCATGACTGATTGCCATTGCCACGTTATAAGAACTCGGTGCATTCAGGGAAAGGTAATATCCCGGTACGACTCTAGAGTTAACATCTATAATTAAAGTTGCCCACGGCCTACACAGGGGTTTCCGAGTTTTCTCATCGACGATAATGCAATCGATAACACAATGATCCATTTGCCATTTAGCAAGAGGTCGCTCGGATATATTGCTCTTTGGGCGAGCCGCATATTTATCATTTGCCCGTTTGAATCCAATTTTCGATCTTGCCAGATCTGCTTCTGGCAATTCATAAAATCTTTTTTTAACACTTGCATACGATGGCGCTTCTTCACCAGCACATCTGCACATTTCTTCAACTCTTCTGCACACACCAATTATTGTGCTGCCAGGTCCCTTCCATTCACTCTTAATTGCAGCACTAATTATGGCTTCAATATTTTGAGGCAAAAATTTTGTACCTGTCTGCCTTCCTCGCTTAGCTCTGACCAGCGCCCGTGGTCCTTCATTTCCATCGTATTGACGCAGGAGCACGTATGTCTGCGGCACACTCAGGGATAAAGAAGACTTCAATTCGTCGAAGGCACCTTCGCTCTCATGGTGTTGTAGATACTGCTTGATTTTTTCGTGACGATATTCGGCAAGCTCCCACTCAGCCAATGGGGCTTCAATTTGTCTTTTATGCGGTTCTGCGCCGAAGATTGAGGTTGGGGGAACGGGTTCGAGCTTAGACGGATCAGTCTCGGTGAATGTGTGGTCCGCCTCGCAATAGAGTTGCACAGAGCTTTCGCTCAGCGAGGAGACGTATGTCCACACTTGCCCTTCATACAAAAAACGATCACCTTTTTGTATTTTCATGACTAATGCACATAATCTTTGAAAGCTATAATTCAAGCAGAATCCTACTTAAATACAATAAAAGCTGCTTTTGTGTCGGTAGTTTCTGAGGCCGCTTCCGCTATAAAGTATAATTATCAGAAGGTTACGCTTTATTTTTTTTAAGCATTTACGACATCAAGCGCTCGGCGACTTCGCAACATGTGAGTTATGACAAATCGCCCGCTATTTGGCCTATTCAGGCTGATCTTGCTGCTGGTGTGCCTCAAGCTGACTGCTTTGCCAACCACCACCCAGCGCCGCGATCAATTGCACGCTGGCGGTCAGGCGGTTGCCGAGTAAGGTCAGTGCAGTGCGTTCGTTGCCCAGGGTGCTGGTTTGCACGCTGACCACGCTGTTGTAATCGATGGTGCCGGCTTGATATTGATTGCTTAGCAGTTGCAGCGATTCGCGGGCTGAGTTGACGGCGTGTTGCTGAACCTGGGCTTCTTGCTCTAACACCTGCAGTTGTACCAGGGCATCTTCGACTTCGCGAAAGCTGTCGAGCACGGTTTGCCGGTACTGGGCGACGGTCAGCTGATAGCCGGCCTCGGCGCTTTCGACTTGGGCGCTGCGGGCGCCGCCGTCGAACAGGGTCAGTGCCAGTTGCGGGCCAATCGACCAGACTCGATTGGGTACGCTGATCCAGTCGGCATAACTGCTGTTGTTGTAGCCACCGCTGGCAGACAGGCTCAGGTCTGGATACCAGGCGGCTTCGGCGACGCCAATTTCGGCGTTAGCAGCGATCATTTTGCGTTCGGCGCTGGCGATATCCGGGCGACGTTCCAGTAACTGTGACGGCAAGCCCAGCGGAATCTCCGGCAGGCTTGGCAGCTCTTTACGGGCGGTAATGTTGAACTCGCTGGGCGCCACGCCAACCAATACGGCGATGGCGTTTTCGAACTGGGCTCGTTGCCATTGCAGGTCGATGGCTTGCGCTTGAGTGCTGTACAGCTGGGTGCGCGCTTGGCTGACATCGGACTTGGCAACGATGCCGGCCTGGTACTGGTTTTCGGTCAATTTCAACGCGCGGGCATATGCGGCGACTGTGGCATCCAGCAGCCGGCTTTGTTCATCCAGTACGCGCAACTGCAGGTAGCTTTGGGTCAGCTCCGACTGCAGGCTCAGTTGCAGCGCGGCTAAATCGGCGGCGCTGGCTTGAAAGCTGGCATCGCTGGACTCTAAATTGCGCCGCAACTTGCCCCAGACATCCAGTTCCCAGGCGGCGTCCAGGCTGAGGTCGTAACTTTTGGAGATTTTCGCCGCATTGGCACCGCTCACACCGATGCCATCTGCAGTGCTCAGGGTGCTGCTCCCTCCTCCCTGCCCGGCACGTTTAACTGAGGCATTGGTTGAGAGAGTTGGATAGAACCCGGCGCGGGCCTGGCTGACCAGTGCCCGAGCTTGTTCATATTGAGCCTGAGCGGCGGCCAGATTTTGGTTGGAGAGATTCAGCCGACCAATCAGCTGGGTCAGCTCGCTGTCACCATACAATTCCCACCAGGCACTCCGCAGCACAGTGTCGGCCGGCGCGGCGGTTTTCCAGCCGGCGGCCTGTTTGAACTGCTTCGATACCGCCGACTCGGGACGCTGATAATCAGGCCCAACCGCACAGCCGCCGAGCAGCAACACGACAAGCGCCAAACGAGCCATGGGCAAGTGGCGAAGTGGATGCGGTTTCATAGCTGACTCTCCAGCGGTAAAGGTTTGGCGCGCCCATGCCAGCGGCGCAAGGCCCAGTGACGTAGACGATCGAGATAGAGATAAACCACAGGCGTGGTGTAGAGGGTCAGCAGTTGGCTGCCGATCAGGCCGCCAACGATGGTGATGCCCAGCGGGCGGCGCAGCTCGGCGTCGCCATCGGTGCCAAACAACAGCGGTAAGGCACCCAGCAAGGCGGCCAGGCTGGTCATCATGATCGGCCGGAAGCGTTTCACGCAGGCCTCCAGAATCGCCTCGCGCGGGCTCATGCCCAGACGGCGCTCGGCATCCAGGGCAAAGTCGATCATCAGAATGGCGTTTTTCTTGACGATGCCGATCAGCAAGATGATGCCAAT
>JAIERD010000471.1 GCA_019747155.1 Pseudomonadaceae bacterium | reverse complement strand
TAAGTGGATTCGCAGCCGTGGCCTGCTGGTCAGCCGCAGCGCCGACGGCCAACCGCTGCGAATGATCGGTACCCACACCGACATCAGCGCGCAAAAACAGGCCGAAGGAAAACTGCTGCTCGCCGCCAGCGTCTTCACCCATGCCCACGAGGGCATCATGATCATCGCAGGCGACGGCCGCATCATTGATGCGAACCAGGCGGTGACCCGCATCACCGGCTACGCGCGCGACGAATTGCTGGGGCAAAACCCACGCCTGCTCAGCTCCGGTCGCCATAACAAAACCTTCTACAACAACTTGTTCAGCGAGCTGCTCGAAAAGGGCTATTGGCACGGCGAGATCTGGAATCGCCGCAAGGACGGTGAAGTCTTTGCCTCGATGCAAACCATCAGCACCTTGCGCGACGAGCATGGTCATATTCAGCAGTACACCTCGCTGTTCTCCGATGTCACCGAACGCAAGGCGATGGAGGAACAAGTCCGCCAGCTGGCGTTTTTTGATGCCCTGACCCAACTACCCAACCGCCGCCTGCTGGATGACCGGCTCAGCCAGGCGCTGCTCACCAGCACCCGCAGCGGGCGCTATGGCGCGCTGTTGTTCCTCGATCTGGACAACTTCAAACCGCTGAATGACACCTATGGCCATGCGGTCGGCGACTTGCTGCTGATCGAGGTCGCCACGCGCCTTAAGCTCTGTGTGCGCGAGATGGACACGGTCGCGCGCTTTGGCGGCGATGAATTTGTGCTGATCTTGCGCGACCTGACCAGCGACCCGGCCAGCTCCAAAATCCAGGCCGAGGCCGTGGCCACAAAAATCTGTAGTGCCTTGGCGGCTCCCTACCAGCTAATCAGTCCCCACGCGGCACCGATCGAACATCAGTGCAGCGCCAGCATCGGCGTAGCGCTGTTTATCGACCATCAGGCCAACCAGGATGACATCCTGATCTGGGCCGACAAAGCGATGTATGCCGCCAAAGAAGGCGGCCGCAATCAGGTCCGATTTTATACCCCGCAACCCGAAAGCCAGCGTTAGAGGTCTGTCGGACTAAAACGTTAGGCGCGAGAACATCCGCCAGACCCCTAAGCCAGCAGCGCGACTGATTTGATCTGTGCCCACAACTGCTGACCGGCGTGCAGGCCCAGTTGATCGTGGGAATAGCGAGTGATCCGCGCCAGCAGCGCCGAGCCCTGCATGTCCAAGCTAACCAACACGTGGGCGGCGTTATCCGCCGGCACCACGGGGCCAACCGTCACCGGCAGCACATTGACAATGCTGCTGTGCAAGGGCCGCTCTAGCGCCAAGCTGACGTCCCGCGCCTGCACCTTGAAGCGCACAGTTTTGCCCACCGGCACCTGGCTGTGGGCCACCTGCACACACAGTGTGCTGTCGGGAAAGCGCAGGCTGAGCAACTGATAGGCCGGATCAAAACCGCTGACCTCGCCCTCCACCAGCGCGCCGGCATCCTCGCCCAAGGCCATCGGCAAATCCAGCCGCGCCAGCATTGCGCCAATCGGGCCGCTGGCCAGCACCCGACCTTGCTCCATTAACACCAGGTGATCGGCCAGCCGAGCGACCTCATCGGGGGAATGGCTGACATACAAAATCGGAATTTCCAGCTCGCCATGCAGGCGCTCCAGATACGGCAAGATCTCGCCCTTGCGCTTGGGGTCGAGCGCCGCCAGCGGCTCATCCATCAGCAGCAATTGCGGACTGGTGAGCAAGGCGCGGGCGATCCCGACCCGCTGCCGCTCGCCGCCGGAAAGCCGCGCCGGCAGGCGTTCGAGCAAGTGTTCGATACCCAGCAGCTCAACCGCCTGGGCCAGCTCAACCCGCCGCGCACCAGGGGCGATGCGCTTGAGGCCAAACTCCAGATTGGCCCGCACACCCAGATGGGCGAACAAGCTAGCCTCCTGAAACACATAACCCAGAGCACGCTTGTGGGTCGGCAAGTAATGCCCCGCACGGCTGTCTTGCCAGAGCTGGCCATTAACCTGCAGATAGCCCTCATCGGCCCGCTCCAGCCCGGCGATGCAGCGCAGCAGACTGGTCTTGCCCGAGCCCGAGTCACCCAGCAAAACGGTCACCCCACGGCCAGGCAATTGCAGATCCACATCCAGGGCAAAGCCTGGATAAGCCAAGCTAAAGCGCGCCCGAATCTGCTGCGCAGAGGCTTCAGTCACAGGCCATGCGGTGCTGCTGTTGCTCATGACTGCAATCCCCTAAATGTGGCTATGCCCCAGCTATATGTTGCAACGCCGTTTCGTAGGGTGGGCTTCAGCCCACCGCAGCTCGGTGAAGGGCATGGTGGGCTGAAGCCCACCCTACGTTTTTCGGCCAACCCTTAACGGGCACATAACTCTATTAAAATTTACCCAACTCAGCGCGCCGAGCCGTTTGCATGCGCCCACTGCCATGCAGTAGCAACAGCACCAAAAACGAGAACACCAACATGCCGCCCGCCAGCCAGTGGGCCTGGGCGTATTCCATGGCTTCGACATGATCGAAGATTTGCACCGAGACCACCCGAGTCTTGCCGGGGATATTGCCGCCGATCATCAGCACCACGCCGAACTCGCCGAGGGTATGCGCAAAACCCAGAATCGAGGCGGTAATAAACCCCGGCTTGGCCAGCGGCAACACCACCGAAAAGAACGTATCCCAAGGCCCGGCGCGCAAGGTGGCGGCCACTTCCAGGGGCCGCTCGCCGATGGCTTCGAAGGCATTTTGCAGCGGCTGCACCACGAAGGGCATCGAATAAAACACCGAGCCGACCACCAGACCGGCAAAGCTAAACGGCAAAATGCCCAGACCCAGGCTCTCGGTAAACTGGCCGATAACCCCATGCGGGCCCATCGCCACCAACAGATAAAAGCCGATCACCGTCGGTGGCAGCACCAGGGGCAAAGCCACCACCGCACCCACCGGGCCTTTCAGCTTGGAGCGGGTGCGGGCCAGCCACCAGGCAATCGGTGTGCCGATCAGCAGCAGCAAAATAGTGGTCAGCGCGGCCAACTGCAGGGTTAGCCAGATGGCGGCGAAATCGGCGCTGGTCAGTGGCATCGCGGACTATCCCTCGGTCTTACAGTTGATAACCGTAGGATTTGATCACGGCGCCGGCTTGCGGGCCTTGTAAATATTCCAGCAGCGCCTTGGCCGCCGGATTGTCCTTGCCCTTGCTGAGAAGCAGCGCGTCTTGCTTGATCGGCTCATGCAGCGCTGCCGGCACTATCCAGGCCGAGCCACGGGTGAGCTTGCCATCTTTATAGACTTGCGACAGCGCGACGAAACCCAGCTCGGCATTGCCCGTAGCCACGAACTGCAAGGTTTGCGCGATGTTCTGCCCCTCGACCAGTTTCGCTTCCAGCGCTTTGCTCAGACCCATGTTTGCCAATACCTGGGTTGCCGCCAGGCCATAGGGCGCCGCTTTTGGATTGGCGATGGCCAGGTGTTTGAAGCTGTTGCCCTTGAGCAGCGCAGCGCCGTCATCGACATAACCGTCCTTGGCCGACCACAGCGCCAGCGTGCCGATGGCATAGGTGAAGCGCGAACCGGCAACCGCGTCGCCCTCGCTTTCCAGCTTGGCCGGGGTGCTGTCATCGGCGCTGAGGAACACCTCAAAGGGCGCGCCATTCTTGATCTGCGCATAAAACTGGCCGGTGGCGCCGAAGGATGCCAGCACTTTATGGCCGGTATCTTTCTCGAACTCACTGGTGATGGCTTGCATGGGCGCGCTGAAGTTGGCGGCAACCGCCACCTGCACTTCGCCGGCCAGCGCACTGGCGCTGAAAGCCAAACCGGCATAGAGCGCCAGCAGGGATGGCGAGAAATAACCACGCATAAGCTGACTCCTGATGTGATGGTGATGTGGCCCGGCAATCGCCACTGCCACTTGAGCAACG
>JAIERD010000131.1 GCA_019747155.1 Pseudomonadaceae bacterium | reverse complement strand
TAACCCTGAATACCGGTGATTTTGATCTCGGTGTACCACTGACGGTGACCTTGACGCTTCATGTGGTGCTTACGGCGACGGAACTTGATGATGGTGATCTTATCGTGACGGCCTTGGGCAATCACTTCAGCCACAACCTTAGCGCCTTCAACAACTGGGGCACCGATGTTCACGTCGTCGCCATTGGCAACCAACAGAACGCGGTCGAAAGTCACGGCCTCGCCAACGGCGATTTCGAGCTTTTCAATTTTCAGGTATTCGCCTTGGGCAACCTTGTATTGCTTGCCACCGGTAACAATTACAGCGTACATAATTTTGCTCCGTTAAATCCTGCTCACCCAGCGCTTTATAGGAATAGTCTTCGGCTGGCATGGCTGCATGGCGCCGGATGGACGCCCTTGCAATTGCGTAAGGCAGGTAATGCCCAGGAAGTTCAGGGGCCGCGATTGTACGCAAGCCACAGATTCAGCGCAAGCACCCAAAGCGCTTGCCTTGACAGCTTAGACCCCGCCACCTAGCATGCCGCGCAACCTTAGTGGAGCCACAATCAGCGATGCAACCGCAAACCTTCTATACCGTCGTAGCCGACGATTTCACTGCCGTTGACGACATTATTCGCCGCCAACTGGTGTCGCGCGTACCGCTGGTAGAAAAGATTGGTGATTACATCATCTCCGCCGGCGGCAAACGCCTGCGCCCACTGCTGGTGCTGCTGTGCGGTAAAGCGCTGGGCAAAGAAGGTGATGACCTGCGCTTGCTGGCGGCGACTATCGAATTTTTGCACACCGCCACCCTGCTGCATGACGACGTGGTGGATATGTCCGACATGCGCCGTGGCCGCTCCACCGCCAACGCCCAGTGGGGCAATGCACCCAGCGTATTGGTCGGCGATTTTCTCTATTCGCGCTCCTTCGAGATGATGGTCGAGCTGGGCTCGATGGACGTGATGCGTATTCTGTCCAAGGCCACCCGAGTGATTGCCGAAGGCGAAGTACTGCAACTGTCGAAAATTCGCGACGCCAGCACCAGCGAAGAAACCTATATGGAAGTGATTCGCGGCAAAACCGCCATGCTGTTTGAGGCCTCGACCCACAGCGCAGCCGTGCTGGCCGCCGCCGATGCCACGCAAACCGAAGCCCTGCGCACCTTTGGCGACCATCTCGGAGTGGCCTTCCAGCTGGTTGATGACCTGCTCGACTACCGGGGCGACGCAGCAACCTTGGGCAAAAACGTCGGTGACGATTTGGCCGAAGGCAAGCCGACCCTGCCGCTGATCTACTGCATGCGCGAAGGCACTCCAGAGCAAGCGGCCCTGGTGCGCCAAGCCATCCAAAAAGGCGGCTTGGAAGACTTAGAAAGCATCCGCGCCGCCGTTGAAGCCTCCGGCGCCCTGGACTACACCGCCCAGCAGGCCCGCGACTATGCCGAGCGCGCCATCAGTTGCCTCGACGCCCTGCCCGCCAGCCAATACCGCGACGCGCTGATCGAACTCAGCCGCTTCGCCGTGGCGCGCACCCACTAAGCAGACCAAGCAGCAATGAGCCCGTCCACATGACGGGCTTTTTTGTGGGCGCGAGAAAGCTTAGGCCTTGCTATTATTTGAATAAGAACTATTCTCATCTAAACCCAAGACAAAAGGAGATGAGGCATGACCTACTTAATTGATGCTTGGCTAGACCGCCCGCACCCTTACCTGCGCATTCTGCATCGAGACAGCGGCAAGGTTTGCGTAGTGATTGACGAATCGGCACTGGAGGAATTGCGCGAGCAAGGCGACCTGGATCTGGCCAGCCTCAACTCCAGCGAACCGCTGGTGCTCAAAGAGTTATTGCGAAATTTGTTTCTATTCTGCTTTGCGCGAGCCTTGCGCCCTGCCAGCAGCACTGACCTGCCAACTTTGCACGGCTAGCCAGTGCCACCTTGGCGCACCTAAGTGCGCCAAGGCTGAGCATTACAAGATAGCCAGCAGCTCTACATCAAACACCAGAACGCTGTGCGGCGGAATGCTGCCCGCAGCCTGGCCGCCATAGGCCAGCTCGCTCGGCACAGTCAGGCGCCACTTGCTACCGGCATTCATCAACTGCAAAGCCTCAACCCAACCGGCAATTACGCCGCCGACTGGAAACTCAGCCGGTTCGCCACGCTCGTAAGAGCTGTCGAACACAGTGCCGTCGATCAGGGTGCCGTGATAATGGGTGCGCACGGTGTCGTTGGCCGAAGGCTTGGCGCCGTCACCTTCGATCAGCACTTCGTACTGCAAGCCCGACGCAAGCAAGATAACCCCGGCTTTCTTGGCGTTTTCCGCCAGGAAGGCGATCCCGGCACCGGCCGCCGCTTCAGCTTTGGCCTGAGCCTCGGCCTGCATGATTTCGCGAATCACTTTAAAGCTGGCCGACAACTCCTCTTGGCCGACGCGGCTGGCCACGCCCCCAAAAGCGTCGGTGAGACCGGCGACTATGGCATTCAGATCGGCGCCAGGCGGTGGATTGTCACGCAGCTGATCGCCCAGCTGACGACCAATGCCATAGCTAACACGGCCCGCGTCAGTGGACAGATCGGGGGACAGATTGAGTTCGGACATAGCTCGGCTCCGGATGCGCTGAAAAAAGGGCCGCCAGACTAGCACAGATGCCCTGCACGCCCCAGCCGCCCGCCACCCCAGAAAAATATGCATGCTGATACAATTTACTTGTCTGGCACGATAGTACCAATTAATATCCAGTCAACGCCCGTTGACCTGATTCTACTCAGACGCCGCGCTAGCCAGCGCCGCCGCAGGATGCCCCATGATTGCAGCTCGCCCATCGCACCTCGTCTTGATCGTTCTGCTGAGCTGCACACTGCCAGCCATGGCCGATGATCTCAGCCACGGCAAAGCCTTGTTTAGCGCTTGCAGCAGCTGCCATGGCGAGCAGGCGCAAGGCAATCCGGCCTTGGCCGCGCCAGTGCTGGCCGGCCAACAGCAGAGCTATCTGATCCGGCAATTGGGCAACTTCAAGAGTGGCCTGCGTGGCAGCAACCCCGGCGACAGCGCCGGAGCGCAGATGCAAGCCATGGCCGCCACGCTTCCCGACGATCAGGCCATTGCCGACCTAACCGCCTACCTCGCCAGCCTGCCGCCACCGGCAATCACGCCAAGTCTGAGTGGCAACGCCGCCCTCGGCAGTCGCCTGTACCAAGCCAAATGCGGCGCCTGTCACGGCGGCCAAGCCGAAGGGAATCTGGCCATGAACAGCCCGCGTCTGCGCCAGCAGTTCGACAGCTATCTACTGCTGCAAGTTAACCATTTCAAACAGGGCATTCGCGGCAGCGCACCGGGCGACCGCTATGGCAAGCAAATGAAGATGATGGCCGCCACCGTCAATGACCAGGAACTGCTCGACGTGATCGCCCACATTAGTAGCCTGCAACAACCATGAGCCGTTCCAGCCGTGGTTCTCGGGCGTGGCTGCTGGCGCTGAGTCTGCTGCTGGGCGGTGCTCAGGCCGAGGGCACTCCTGCGCCCATCGAGCTGGCTAGTAACTGTCCGCCCGGTTTCGAACTGACTGCCAGCAATAGCTGCGCCCTGCACAGCCTCTATGACCAATACAACTCGCTGTACAACCAGGGGGTCGGCGGCCTGAAGACGGCATTGCCGGCACGCCGCGACGGCTTCTCACCGCAGCAGATCGACCTCGGTCGCCAGCTGTTTTTTGACCCACTACTGTCCGGCGACCAGACACTGTCCTGCGCCAGCTGCCATCACCCCAAGCTGGGCTTTGCCGACGGCCAGGCCAAGAGCACCGGCATTCACGATCGCAGCGCCAATCGCGGAGCGCCCAGCCTGTGGAACATGGCGTTCTTGACCAGCTTCTTCTGGGATGCGCGGGCCAAGTCGCTGGAAGAGCAAATGACCGG
>JAIERD010000477.1 GCA_019747155.1 Pseudomonadaceae bacterium | reverse complement strand
GCATGACCCGCGCGCACATCGCCGACCCGCACCTGATCGCCAAGATCAAGATGGGCCAGATCGACCAGATCAAGCAGTGCGTCGGCGCCAACTACTGCATCGACCGCCAATATCAAGGTTTAGACGTGCTCTGCATCCAGAACGCCGCCACCTCCCGTGAATACATGGGGCTGCCGCATATCATTGAAAAAACCAGTGGTGTGAAGCGCAAGGTGGTGATTGTTGGCGGTGGCCCGGCCGGCATGGAGGCCGCGCGAGTGGCCGCCGAACGTGGCCACGATGTGACCCTGTTTGAGAAAAAAGACCAGCTCGGCGGGCAAATCACCCTGGCTGCCAAGGCGCCGCAGCGCGATCAAATGGCCGGCATCACCCGCTGGTTCCAGCTGGAACTGGCGCGCCTGAACGTTGACCTGCGCCTCGGCACCGGCGCCGATACGGCGAGCATTCTCGACCTGCGTCCGGACATCGTGGTGCTGGCCAACGGTGGCCATCCGTTTATCGAGCAGAATGAACATTGGGGCGCGGCCGAAGGCTTGGTGGTCAGCAGTTGGGATGTGCTCGACGGCAAGGTCGCACCGGGCAAAAACGTGCTGGTCTACGACACCATTTGCGAATTCACCGGCATGTCGGTGGCCGATTTTATCGCCGACAAGGGCGCCAAGGTCGAGATCGTCACCGACGACATCAAGCCGGGTGTGGCCATCGGCGGCACCAGCTTCCCGACCTACTACCGGAGCATGTATCCGAAAGAAGTGATCATGACCGGCGACCTGATGCTGGAGAAGGTCTACCGCGAAGGCGACAACCTGGTGGCAGTGCTGGAGAACGAATACACCGGCGCCAAGGAAGAGCGGGTGGTCGATCAGGTGGTGATCGAGAACGGCGTGCGCCCCGACGAAACCCTCTATTACGGGCTTAAAGAAGGTTCGCGCAACAAGGGTCAGATCGACGTCGAGGCGCTGTTCGCGATCCAGCCGCAGCCGTGTTTGAGCGAGGCGGGCGGGGGTTATCTGTTGTTTCGCATTGGCGACTGTGTGGCCCAGCGCAATACCCACGCGGCCATCTACGACGCCTTGCGCCTGTGCAAGGATTTTTGATCTAAACGCCGAACCCTGTAGGAGCGAGCTTGCTCGCGATGGCTGACGGACACTCAACATCGCCGTCGACGGTTAAACCCCGATCGCGAGCAAGCTCGCTCCTACATAAACCGTCCAGCCTGCGTCTTTTGCGTTTCGATGAGTTCAATAGGAGCCATCATGTTGAACACCCTTCTGCCACTGCTGCTGCTCGCCGCCCTGGCCCTTGCGATCATCGGTGCCGGCAAGCGCTTCCTGATGTGGCGTCGCGGCCGACCGGCGCAGGTCGATTGGCTCGGTGGCCTTGCGGCTATGCCCAAGCGCTATATGGTCGATCTGCACCATGTGGTGGCTCGCGATAAATACATCGCCAATACCCACGTCGCCACCGCTGGCGGTTTCGTCCTGGCCGCTGCGCTGGCGATTCTGGTGCACGGTTTCGGCCTGCAGAGTCGCATCCTTGGTTTCGCCCTGCTGGCCGCCTGCGTGCTGATGTTTGGCGGCGCCTTGTTCGTGGCTAAACGTCGCCTCGACCCGCCGGCGCGGCTATCGAAAGGCCCGTGGATGCGTCTTCCAAAAAGCTTGTTGCTGTTCTCGCTGAGCTTTTTTATCGCCACCTTGCCGGTGGCCGGGATTCTCCCCGAGGGCTTCGGCGGCTGGCTGCTGGCGCTGCTGCTGAGCGTCGGCGTGGCCTGGGGCGTATCCGAGCTGTTCTTCGGCATGACCTGGGGCGGGCCGATGAAGCACGCCTTCGCCGGCGCCCTGCATCTGGCCTGGCACCGGCGTAGCGAGCGCTTCAATGGCGGCCGCTCCACCGGTCTCAAGGCTTTGAATCTGAATGACCCACGCGCGCCGCTGGGGGTGGAGAAACCTACGGACTTCACCTGGAACCAGCTGCTCGGTTTCGATGCTTGCGTGCAATGCGGCAAGTGCGAGGCGGCTTGTCCGGCCTTCGCCGCCGGCCAACCGCTGAATCCGAAGAAGCTGATTCAGGACATGGTGGTCGGCTTGGCCGGCGGCAGCGACAAAGGTTATTTCGGCAGTCCAGCGCCTGGTATTGCGGTCGGTGAACACAGCGGCGGCCCCCATCAGCCGATTGTGTTTCTGCAAGGCAAGGGCCTGCTTGAAGCCGACACCCTGTGGTCGTGCACCACCTGCCGTGCCTGTGTCGAGGAGTGCCCGATGATGATTGAGCACGTCGATGCCATCGTCGATATGCGTCGTCATCTGACTCTGGAGAAGGGCGCCACACCGAACAAGGGCGCCGAAGTACTGGAAAACCTGATCGCAACCGACAACCCCGGCGGCTTCAATTCCGGCGGCCGGCTGAACTGGGCGGCGGACCTGAATCTGCCGCTGCTCAGCGACAAGAAAATTGTCGATGTGCTGTTCTGGGTCGGCGATGGCGCCTTCGATATGCGCAATCAACGCACCCTGCGTGCCTTCGTCAAACTGCTGCGGGCGGCGAAGGTCGACTTTGCCGTGCTCGGCCTGGAGGAGCGCGACAGCGGTGACCTGGCTCGGCGTCTGGGTGATGAAGCGACCTTCCAGCAACTGGCCATGCGCAATATCGCCACCCTGGCTAGGTACCGTTTCAACAAAATCGTTAGCTGTGATCCGCACAGCTTTCATGTGCTGAAAAATGAATACGGCGAGCTGGGCGGCCACTATCAGGTGCAGCATCACAGCACCTATCTTGCCGAACTGATCGCGGCTAAACGACTCAATCTGGGCACCCATAAAGGCGGTTCGGTGACCTATCACGACCCCTGTTATCTGGGTCGCTACAACGGTGAGTACGAAGCGCCGCGCGCGGTGCTCAAGGCCATCGGTATCGAAGTGAAAGAGATGGCGCGTTCTGGTTTTCGTTCGCGCTGCTGCGGCGGTGGCGGCGGGGCGCCGATCACCGACATCCCCGGCAAACAGCGGATTCCGGATATGCGCATGGCCGACATCAAGGAAACCGGCGCCGAGCTGGTAGCGGTCGGTTGCCCGCAATGCACGGCGATGCTCGAAGGCGTGGTTGGGGTGCGGCCTGAGGTCAAAGATATTGCCGAGCTGGTGGCTGAGGTGTTGCTGGACAGCGTCCAGTCAGTAAGTGAGAGGGCCACAGCATGAACCGCGCGCTATTGATCATGCGCCATCCTGTAGGAGCGGCTTTAGCCGCGAAAATTATCGCGGGCGGCAGCCGTTCCATACGGCTCGCCGCATTTCCCACATCCATGTGGGTCGCTAAAGCCGCTCCTACAAATAGCCGCCGATTTCCGGGGAACCGCCCATGAGCGACCTGATCCGCCGTGACCCGCGCGCCGAATGGATTGCCCGCAACCGTCTGCATCCACTGCACGCCAGCCTGCAACCGGTACTGTACAACTGGCTGGGCCCCAACGGTCTGCTGCGCAAGAACCCGCATGGGGTCGGTTTTATCGGCCCCAACGGCATCAAACGCATCGACCGCAGCGGCGCCCAACAACTCGGCGCCTGTAGGAGCGAGCTTGCTCGCGATGCTGTTAATGGCAGGCGTTCGGCCCCGGCCGAGGAGCAGTTGCCGCTGCATGTGGTCGCCGATCCGGCGTTTTATCTCTGCGTGGTGCCGGACCTGCCCGGCGGCCGCTTGAGCAGTCACGACCGCGATTTGTTCGGCCTGGCCCGGCAATTGGCCGGCAGCAGCGGTGCGGTGCTGGCCGTGGTGTTTGGCGAGCACAAGGAAACCGCCTTCGATCTGGCCGGCGTTGATCGGCTGCTGCAGTTGACCGACGCGCAGTACCAGGGCTACGCCCCGCAGCAACAGCTAGCGGCATTGATTGCGCT
>JAIERD010000459.1 GCA_019747155.1 Pseudomonadaceae bacterium | reverse complement strand
TTGATCTGTACCTGCACGTTGGTGATATCGGGAACCGCATCAATCGGCAGTTTCTGGTAGTTGTAAACACCCAACGCTGCCATGCCGAGCACAGCCAGCAAGACCAGCCAGCGCTGATCGATGGCGAAGCGAATTAATCGTTCATACATATCAATTTCCCCTAAAGCGCAGCATCACCGCGCTCTCCAGTACGGATGCGCAATGCGTCGGTCAAAGGGGATACGGCGACTATTCCGTCACCGGGTACACCTGTGTGGGCAGCCTTCTCTATGGCCTGAACGATCTCATCGACAACATCGTCGGAACAGAACGCTAGCAGCACGAGATGCTGATGGGCATCGGGATTCCACTCGTCTGCGATGTAACTGTGATCTTTGCCGTGGCCACGCGGATGCCCATGAGCAGGCATGATGGTAAACCCAGGTAGATGCGGCAGTGCATGCAACGCTTGCTCGATGGCTTCAAGCCGGATCGGGCGAAAAATGGCAGTAACTTGTTTCATGGCTCGACTCCGAATTAATGGTCATGGCTCGCGCCGGCTTTACCAAGCTCAGCCTTGATCAGGAAGCTGTTCTTCAGTGCGTAACGATCACCCACCTGCAGCCCCGAGATAACCTCTACGAAGCGTCCGTCGGACTTGCCCAGCTCAAGAGGCCGGGCCTCCAACTGGTTATCGAAACGGCCGAATACCACCTGCCAGTCGCGAACGGTCTGAATCGCTTCGACCGCCACAGCAACGGGCACGTCCTTCTCCTCGGCAAGCACCTCAACCGTCACTGGCAAACCGGGACGCCATACCCGATCCGGGTTAACGAGAACGATGCGAGCCGTCGCCGAGCGGGTTTGCGCTCCAACCAGAGCACTGACATACGAAATGGTGCCCTCAGCCGTGGCTGCGAATGCGCTGGAACTCACGACAACTTTTTGCCCTTCGGCAATTACGCCCAGATCCTTCGCCGCGACTATTGAATCCACCCATACGGTCGACAAATCCGAAATGGTAAAGACCGCAGAATCCTCTTTGAGAACCTCACCAACCGAGATGCTTTTGCTGGTTATCACGCCATCGATAGGGGCGCGAATCTCGAACTCGGTGAGGTTCTGGCCTTTGGCCGGAGCACCGCCCAACGAGGCGATTTGTTGCTGGAGGCGCTGCACCGCGATAGCGGCCTCCTGCATGGCGACCTGCGCCTGCAGGAAATCCTGTTCAGCGGAAATCTTCTCTTCCCACAATTGCTTTTCACGCGCATAGGTCGTGCGGGCAAGCGCCGAACGCTGCTGAGCAGCCAGCAGCTCGCCACGCAGCTCGGCAAGTGCCTGACTGGAAATCTTTGCCAACACCTGACCCTTGCGGACCGTATCACCCGCACTAGCCGCCACCGAGTCGACCCGACCGGCAAGTTGTGGGGTCACCTGAACCGTACGGTCGCCGTTGTAGCGAACCTCGCCCAGCACCTGCAACGTGGAAGCAATTTTCGCGGGACCAACAATGGCGAGCGTGACGCCGCCCTGCTCAAGCTGCGCATCCGTCATGGTCACGCGGGCCTCAACCTGCTCGTAACCGAACGAGTAACTTTTGCCACTGTGCTTAGCACCGATGGAAACCTGGAACGAATGCGGCTCTACGACGGCGGCATCGCCGCGAAGATAGTCATTCTCTTTGTTGAAGCTGATGAGCTGTGGAGCCCGACCAAGACGCGACAAAGTCACTTGCGCAGTACTGGCAGCAGGGTCTAGAAGCTTGCCGCCTAGGTAGGTATAGAGCCGGAACTGAGGCTCTACGTCCTCCTCAAAAATCGTCACTTCAAGCGCGTAATCACCCTCAGTGAAAAGCTTGCCGCCATGCTCGCCCTTGGTGGGTACTACGGCCTCATGGTGCTCCTCATCTGCATGCTCGTCGGCCTCTTCATGTTCCTCTGCCAAAGCCTCCCCGTGATGCTCAGGATCTGCGTGAGCCGACGCGTCCTGATGACTTTCACCATGACCCTCTCCCCCGGACTTACCAGGGCTACCACTTAGGATCAGACCCGCCACGGCCAAACCGACTACGACAACGGCCGCAATCATCAGCCACTGCTTTCTGGGAATTGTTGATGCCATTGGTAACTCCAAATTATCAAAATATTGAAATTGACTCACGCCCAGCAGGTGACAAAACGCGCTCAATAAACATGCAGCCGCTCTTTAACCAGGCCAGCTTCATACCGCATGACGCAACCGCTTGAGGCGTTATGTGGGTGCGCAGAGATGCTTAATTTTTGAATTCGACGTTGAGTTGAGAGCCGTAAATCTTCTCCAGTCTCACCCAGGCCGAAATAGCCTCATCTAGGGTATTCAGGTACTGGGAGCGCATGCTTACGAGGGTGCGCTGAGCATCGAGTACATCGATAAAGGAAAACTTGCCCATCTCAAACCCACGGACGGCCCCTTCCACCGTTTGCTGCGCAGTAGGAAGCAACGTGCGGCGGATTGAATCGACTTCACTTCTGGCGTTTTCCCATTGTTCAAACGCCTGCTGAGCCTCCGCCCGCAGGCGAAGCTCTGTGGCATTGCGCACATCGCGCGCCTGGCTAGCACCCCGAGCAGCAGCCAGCACATTGCCCTGGTTGCGGTTGAACAATGGAATAGGCATCGACAAGCCGAGCAAATTGACGCGTTCGCCAAGCCCTTCGTCGTATTGACTGCCGACGCTGACATTGATGTCGGGAATGCGTTGCGATTTTTCGAGCTCCAATGAGGACTCGGCGCGCTGGATTTGCATGCTGGCCAGCCGCACGTCCGCTGTCTCCGTAATGCGCGCGAGCATCTCAGCCTGCGATGGCAGGTACGGCAGGCGCTCAAGATCACCCTCGACATGCTCGAAGTTCGGCGTCGTGGCACCCGTTATGAGCGCCAGCTGCTTGTACGCATTACTTCGATTGAGGCGAGCACGGTTCAGCTCCAGCTGAATCTCCGAGAGCTGCACCTGAGCACGCGCGATTTCGATTGGAGATGCCTTGCCAGCCTTTACACGCCCTTCAGCCACTTGGAGTCCGCGACTGGCAAGATCCAGCGACTGGGTGGAAAGCTGCCATCCTTCTTGGACACGCAATGCTGAGTAAAAAGCCTGAATGACATCTGCGCGTAGAGTGCTTTTCTTACGTTCAAGATCAATCGCCACAGCGTCTTGATCACGCTCCGAAACATCGATTCGCGCACCACGCTTGCCACCCAATTCAATTGGCTGGGATACCTGAATACTGGTGATGCGAGAGTCGCTGCGCGTGTCCTCGACGCTCCAGGACAACTCCGGGTTTGGTAACAGTCCGGCTTGAGTACGAGCGCCTTCGGCAATACCTGTATTCCACTGGGCTGCCGCGAACTCCGGGTTTTCTGTAAGCGCTTTTGCCAGTGCCTCTTCAATTGTTATTGATTGCCCTACTGACTCGTCCGCAATTGCTGTTAACGGGATAATCAATAACGCAGCCAGCAGACCTGAAAACGCGCAGAATTTGCCTAAGCCTTTTCCATGACCGGCCATTGTTTTTACATACACTTAAAAACCCTCCGCAGCACTAATTCTGCTGGAATAAATGAAGGCTTTACTACCTATCAAGCCCCAAGGAATTCGTAGTTTATTACCCAGGAAAAAACAAGCAGAAAACCAATTCCCGGCAGAATGTAGTCCCCGGCGCCTATCAGCAAGGTGGCCGGAAAATTACAAATATGTTATCCGGCACTATTTTAAGTGGGCCTGTATTAGTATTGGTACCGCTCAAGAAAGCGGGCGATGTAGCACTCAGCAACAACTAGAAACAAACATGGATAAATGGCGGCCGCGGAAACTGAGTGCAACACCTGAACCTTTCGGTAAGGTGTCGGCCCTATGTCCTATCACGAACTCA
>JAIERD010000584.1 GCA_019747155.1 Pseudomonadaceae bacterium | reverse complement strand
GGCAGGGCGAGAGTGAAGGCGGGCAGCAGACGGCGTTTCTCAAAGCGCTGCGGGTGAGCCCCGAAATCAAGTTGGCCAACTTCGTGCAAGCCTTGCCCGGCTATCCGGCTGAAGGCCGCACGCACTTGAATGCGCAACAGGTAATGGTCTACAAAAAAATCAGCATCTGGGACGAATGGCGGTTTCTCGCAGTCGCTGCCGGTGAGCCGCTGAGCCCCGTGCAGGTGGTGGCCAGCGCCGCCGATGAGCCCGACTACGGTCACGACATCAATCTGTTTAGTGATAATCCGGGCGATGTCGGTGCTCAGTACAACTTCGGCCCGCAGCCCTTTGGTGATGCGCGCTTTGAGTACTCCTCCCAGGCGCCGTTTCACATCGGCTATTACCACGACGACGCGATCATCTTCGCCGCCGGGCCCTTTCTGACCCGCACCTATCCCGAGTGGCGCGCCTATCAGTACTTTGGCCTGGCCCGTTACGCCTTTGAGCACGGCCATCCGTATTGGGGCTACCGCTTTATGGGCTGGGGCCTGCATTACATCCAAGACCTGACCCAGCCCTATCACGCCAAAGTCTTGCCGGGGGTTGAGACCAGCAGCCTGATCTGGACTGCGGCAAAAGATGCGGCCGGGTTTGGCGACGATAAAAAAGCGGCCATTGAGCGGGTCGCGACCCGCCACACCGAGATTGAAAAGTACCAACTCAAATGGCTGCAGCAATTGCTGCGCGACGGCGAAAACGCCAGCCCGCTGCTGCAGGCCTATGCCGACATCGGCAAAGACGGCAATTACCCAGCCTTTGACAGCGCATATTTGCGCAACGTGGTGTCGGCGCAGTCGTTTGCCCGCGCGGATCAACTGGATGCCTTGGTAGGCCAGGCGCTTGCGGCAGCCCCCGCGACCGAGGGCTTTAGCCAGGGCAATCAATTGGCCACAGAAGCTGCGCCCAGCGCCGAATTGAGCGCCTTGCTGATTGAGCTAATCGGTAACTTTGGCGCCCATAGCCGCAATGCTGTGCGTGGTACGCTGTTGCCAATAAGCGCAGCGCCTGCCGCCGGGGAGGTACCTTAGCGGCACGCCTCGCTATGCTCTAGGCAGCATCTAAGCGAGGGATGGGTATGCGGGTTGGTTTGCTGGCGCTGTTGTGGGGCCTTTGCCTACCGAGCTTCGCGGCAGAACCCCTGCGCATCGGGTTTGGCAGCAACAAACCGCCCTATGTGTTTGAAAACGAGCAGCGCGGGCTGGAGTACGAGATAGTCGTCGCGGCTCTCAAAAGCGCCGGTTTTCAAGTGTTGCAGCCTTACTATGCGCCGATGGAACGTCTGCATCTGCGCCTTCAACGTGGCGAGTTGGATGGCATTGCCACCACCCAAGACGACGGCGGTGGGGCCTTCTATTCGGATGTGTATATCCAATACCAGAATGTCGCGGTGGCGCTGGCTAAGCGGCAGCTGCCGATCAACAGTGTCGCGGACCTTGCCGGCTACTCCATCAGCAGCTTCCAGCGCGCCCGCTTTTTTTTCGGCCCGGAGTTTCAGGCGATGGCCGAGCACAATCCGCGCTACCGCGAAGAACCCCGGCAGATTAATCGCAACCGCTTGTTGTATGCCGGACGCATTGATTTGGTGATCGCCGATCGGCGGATTTTTCGCTACTTCAATACGCTGGTGGCCGATCAGGTCGATGTCAGTCAGCCGGTCACTCTCTATCCACTGTTTCCAGCCACGCCTTATCAGATGGGCTTTCGTCTGGCGACGCAGCGCGACAGGTTCAATCAGGGCTTGAAGGCCATACGTGAGAGCGGTGAGTACCAGCGGATCGAGCAACGCTACACGGATTACTAAGGGTTTTTCCGCGCGCCGGTTGCCCTGTGTGGCGGCCGTAGCCCTGGGCTTTAGCGAGGCTAATCTGTTGGCCGCGAATCTGCGCCAGGCGCCGAGGGCATTTCTATAGCGGTGCTGGATTGGCAACAAAGCCAATAGGCAAAAGCGACCTCCGCTGGCTATGATCGCAGGCCATGACGCCCTCATTTCAGAATCGCCAATCCTGCCCACCCGGCGCCTGCATCTGCGGGCGCGAAGGCTTGCTGGACAACCCAAACGCCGATCTGCGCTTCCTGCGCCTGACTCGCACCGAAGAAAAGCTCCTACTCGAGCGGCTGGAAAATATCGACAGCCTGAGCGACCTCGAACGCCTGCAGCAACGCATGCACGAGCAACTCGGCATCCGCCTGCAAGTCGCCCCCGGCCGCAACGAGGTGCGCAGCATGCGCGGCATCGCCGTGGACATCGACCATCTGCCCGGCCTGTGCCGCAAAACCCGCCAAGCCATCCAAGCCGCGATCCGCCGTGGGCTGGAGAAACGCCCGGAGATCGCTTATCGGTTGTTGGATGCTCATGATTTGTTTCGCGAGGGATGAGGGGTGGCTGGTTGGTGCTTGATTGTGCAAAAAACCCGTTAGCACATCATGCGGTGGCGACAGCCCGCATTGGTGCAGCAACTCGCCAACCTCTGCGCGAGGGTAGCTGCCGTGGTTAACCACATGCAGAAGTACTCGGCGCGGCTCATGCAGGCAGCTTTGCCATCGACGTAGTTAAATTCCAGGCGCTCTTGCGCAGTCTGGACGGCCAAGCTGGCAGCATACTCGACGTACCAGTTGTCGAGTTGTTGCACCGCTTGCCACAAGGCCAGCAGGCTAGGCGTATCTTCTGTGTTCAGGGCCGTGTAGCCATTGGGCTTGCCGAGTTAATGGAGCCGTAAGATCTGCTCAACCACATAAACATGGTTGAGCAGACGCAGCATGTTGTGCACCGGTTCGGCGGGAGCGCTGGCATGTACCTTGAGCAAGCTGTCGAACAGTTCGCTATTGGCCCAGCGTTTGTAGCCGAGCAGGGTGCTTAACATAGGCGTTTCATAGTCCCAGTTCGCTGAGGCCTGGATGATCGTCCGGGCGGCGGCCTAGGGGCCAGTGAAACAGGCGTTCTTGTTCAGTGATGGGCAGGTCGTTGATGCTGGCGTGACGGGTTTCCATCAGGCCCTGCTCATCGAACTCCCAGTTCTCATTACCGTATGAGCGAAACCATTGGCCGTTGGCATCCTGCCATTCATAGGCAAAACGCACGGCGATGCGCTTGTCAGCATGGGCCCAGAGCTCTTTGATCAGGCGGTACTGTTGCTCGCGTTGCCATTTGCCGGCCAGAAACGTACGGATCTGCTCTCTGCCTCGAGGGAATTCGCTGCGATTGCGCCATTGGCTGTCCAACGTATAGGCCAGCGCCACGCGCTCGGGGTCGCGGCTGTTCCAGCCATCCTCGGCCATACGGACTTTTTGGGCGGCGGTCTCCCGGGTGAAGGGCGGCAGGGGCGGGCGAGTTTCGGGGTTGCTCATGGTTAGTGTCCTGATTGTTCATAGGCGGTGGATTTAAAGGTCGAGGACCAGTGGCGGGTTGCCTGTGGCGCTGGCTGCCGGCACGGCGCAGCAGATCAGCGCCTGACCGGCTTCCGGCATTTCGGCCGGGGGCTGCGGGTAGGTTACTGCGCCGCTGACAATGGTTGTCTTGCAGGTGCCGCAGGAGCCGCCACGGCAACTGAACTCGGGGCTCAGACCACGGCTCTCGGCCAGTTCCAGCAAGCTGCCGCTGTCCGGCGTCCAGCGCGCCTCCTTGGCCGAATGTTGGAAGAACACTGGCACCGGGCCACTGGCCACTGCTGGTAGGGCGGGTGTTGGGCTGCCCTGATCGGCCTGGCGGCGCAAGCTGGAAGGGCCGAAGGTTTCGGCATGGATACGCGTGTCACTGATATTCAAGGCACGCAGGCCGTCGTACAGGTCCTGGGTGAAATTGCTTGGGCCGCACAGGCAGAAGTCATAGTCGTCGAAGGG
>JAIERD010000145.1 GCA_019747155.1 Pseudomonadaceae bacterium | reverse complement strand
TCCTGCATGTCGAGCATGCGGGCGAACATCAGGTAGCTGATCTGCTCGATCACGGTCAGCGGGTTGGTGATGCCGCCCGTCCAGAACTTTTCCCAGAGCTTGTCGATGTCGTTGCGGATTTTGCCGGTGAGCATTAGTTCATCTCGTATTCGGTTTCTGTGTCGGTTTCTGCCAGCAAGTCTTCGTCGTCGGCACTTTCAGTCAGCGCCGCGATGCTCTGCTCAGCAGGAATAAAGTCGATTTCAAGCGAGGCCTTGTCGACGAAATAGGCCGGTAGCTGGGCCTTGATGGCGGGGGCCAAGTTCTTGAACTCGCCCACCTGCTTGACCAGGTTGCCTTTACCGCTGACCAGTTGGCCTTCGGCCTTGACGTAGGCTTCGGTGGCTATTTCCAGGCCTTTTTTGATTTTCTCGAAGCTGCTCAAGAAGGTATTTAGCTTGCTGAACACACCCTCTGCCCGGCGTGCCAGCGCGGCAGTGTGCTTGTTTTGGTCTTCGTAACGCCACAGCTGGCGGACGATATTGAGGCTTGTCAGCAAGGTGGTCGGTGTCGCTACCAGTACATTGTTTTCAATGGCCTTCTGGAACAGGGTTTCATCTGCTTTCAGTGCTTCTACAAAAGCCGACTCGATAGGAATGAACATGAACACCATGTCCGGCGAGTTCAGGCCCGGCAGTTTGTAGTAGTCACGATCCGCCAGCTCCTTGATTCGATTGCCGACAGCTTGGACGTGCTCCTTGAGGGCTATCGCGCGCACGCTCTCATCTTCGGCATTGACGTAACGCGTATAGGCATTCAGCGATACCTTGGCATCAATGATCAGATGCTTGCCCTGTGGCAGATAGACGATGGCATCTGGGCGCTGCCGACCATCCTCGGTAGTGATACTAACTTCGCGCTTGTAGTCCTTACCCAGTTCCAGGCCGGAGCGATCCAGCACGTTCTCCAGCACCAACTCGCCCCAATTACCCTGGAGTTTTTTCTGACCACGTAGGGCGGTGGACAGCTCATGTGCTTCAGCTGTGATTTGCTGATTCAGCTCTTTGAGATGTTCAAGTTCCTTACGCAGCTCACCCTGCTGGGTGGTTTCGCGGTGATGGATCTCCTGCACTTCCTTCTTGAAACCCTCGATGGATTGCTGGAAGGGATTCATCACGGCGCTCAATGAGAGCGTGCTGCTTTCCTGCAGCGACTTGGTTTTGGCCTCAAGGATTTCGTTGGAAAGCACCTTGAAGTGTTCGCTCAGGCTGGATTTTTGCTGTTCGAAATTGGCAACCTCGCGAGCATGGCTGGCCTCACGCTCGTCTTGCTCTGTCTTGAGCTTGGTGTAATCGCTGCCCTGTGAGGTAAAGCGGGCCTGGAGCGCGTCATGACGTTCTACGGCAGCCGCTTGCTGGGCCTTGAGCTCCTGCAGTTGTTCTCGGACTTCCCGCTCAGAGGTTTCCACAGCTTTGGCCCGCTTGCCTTCACTCGCTAGCTCGTCCTTTAGGCGGTCTCGATCCGTGTTCAGCAGCTCGCCTGTGGCCTCTGCCGTGGCCAGGCGATGGCGCAATTCAGCTACCAGTTCTTCGCGCTTCTCTAGGGAGGTCTTCAGCTCAGCATGAGCATTGCTCAGCGGCTCATAACGGCTCTGTAGTTCAGCGCGTGACAGGATTTGCTCAGCCAGTTGCTGCTTGGTTTCAGCGAGCTGCTCACGTGCCTCTCGCATTTCTGTTGTGGCCACCTGGGTGCTGGCATCGAGGCTTGCCAGCTCATCTTTGAGGCTGTCGCGCTGGCCTTGCAGCGAGCTGATGGAAGTTTGCGCCGTAGTCAGACGATTACGCAGATCGGTGACTTGCTCCTGCAGCGCTCGCCCATCGGCCTGAGCCGTTTGCAGTTGCTTAGCGGTTTCGTGATGCTGTCGACTAGCGTCCTCCAGCTTTAGCTGCAGCTCAGCCTTTGCGTCCTTAGCATCCTGCTGCTCCAGGTTCAGCCGCGCCATGTTATCGACGGCTGCCTGCAGCTGCGCCTTCAGTTTGCTTTCTGCCACCTGAAGTTCCTGACTGCGCACCTCTGCTGCCTTGAGCTGGTTACTCAGCGTTGCACTGGCGGCTACTGCCGTGCCCTGCGCCTGTTGCGCTTGCTCAAGCTGTGCGGTCAGCACACTGATCTGACGGCCCTGTCGTAAGGCCGCGATACAGTAGCCAATCAGCCCACAGGCGATTGCAAGCACAACGCAGATCATGATGATTTCAGTAGTCCATTGACTGGCTTGCATAATCACTCCTAGTGAATGGCTGGCGGGGTGTCCCCGCGCAGAAAGGGTTTAAGCACAGCCACCAACGTGGTGACGTCGGCGGGCGTGAACACGCCGTCGATACCCTCGTGGGAAATGCTGGAGAACGGCGCGTCGTAGAGTGTTTCGATGACGATGCTGCCGTGCTGGGCGATGTGGCTCTTCAGCAAGTTCATAAAACGCACCTGCTGTGCAGTGAGGCTGGGGTGAGCGTGGAGGAAGTTTTTGAAGTGTTCCTCTATGGCCTGGGCATCCAGGCCGATTATCTCGCGCACGGTGAGCTGTAGCTGATCCGCCGTGCGACCGTAGAACTCGTTGAGCACCTCAAGGCTAACGCCGGGGTGACTGGTGAGGATGGTCGAGGTGAGCGTCTTCAGTTCAGACTCGGCTATCGGCTCGCCTTTGTGAATTTTCTGCAAGGTCGGGTTGGCTGCGAGCATGCCAGCGAGAATGTCCTTGAGGCGACGGCGGTAGATCATGGCTTCGCTTTCACCAGCGATTTTCACCACACGCTCACTCACTCGCAGGCCGTCGTCACCGGTGCGGGTGCTAGGCATCGCATAACCGCCACCGCTGCCGGTCTGGCGGTACTTCATGATGCCGCGCAGTTCCTTGCGGGCGTTTTCCAGCTTGTCGATGCTCGGCTGCTGCCAGAAAACGGCGCTGCGCACTTCGGCAATTAGTACATCCTTCTGCCGCACTGCCTGGATGTTCACCGCCAGCTTGTCCAGTTCGGCCAGCAGGGTGATCTTGCCATCCTCAAAGCAATTGGCTTGTTCGACTAGGCAGCGCTGGATGCCAGCAATGAGTTTGTCTAGCGCGGTGGCGTGCTTATCACGCAGCACGCGGGCAGACATCAGCGGGGCAATAATGTTGCTGAGCAGGTGCTGGGTTTTGCTGTCCATCAGTTGCAGCAAGTTGGTTTGCTGTAACTGGTGGACGACACGCAGCTGGCGCTTAACCGCCACGCTGGTATCGGGCAGGTCATTGATGTCGGCACGCAGCAGCTCAATGGCAGCATCTAACGCCGCTGCATGGTTTTGTTTGAGCGCGGCTTGGGCCAGCTCCAGGCGTGCTTCGAAGGTGGTTTGCAGCAGGGATTTGCTGCCGGTGTCTTCCGGCTCTTGATACTCCTGCTCGAAGAAATCGAAATTGCCGTAGTGATCGAAGATCAAGAACTCGCTTTTGTGTTTACCAAGACCGAACAGATTGGGGCGCAGGCGCGTGCCACGGCCAATCATCTGCCAGAACTTGACCCAGGACTTAATCGGCTTGGCGAATACCAGATTAACTACTTCTGGCACGTCGATGCCGGTGTCGAGCATGTCCACCGAGATGGCAATGCGAAAGTCGTTGTCCGGTTTCTTGAACTCCTTAATCAAGGTGTCCACATGCGGAATGGCGTTGTGGATGACCTTGCAGACCTTGGTTCCATACTGCGGGTAGAGCTTGCAGAAGAGCGCTTCCAGATGCTCGGCGTGGTCCTGACGCTGGGCAAAAACGATAGTTTTGCCGACTAGCGAACCGGTCTCATCCTTGATGCCGTTGTTGATCAGGTTTTCCAGGATGATGCGGTCGGTGTCTTCACTGAAGATCTTGCGAC
>JAIERD010000238.1 GCA_019747155.1 Pseudomonadaceae bacterium | reverse complement strand
CCAGTGATCATGAGATCAGGCCGCGACGAACTGCGCGAGCGCGTCAGGGTCGCCATTCAACGCACTCGCCTTGGCCGTCCAGCAAAGAGCATCATCATGGTTGGCCTGCGTGGCGTAGGTAAAACCTTTCTGCTGAATCAGATGTTCATGGAGGCTGAGGCGGCGGATATTTGCGCGATCTACATCGACGCACATGAAAACCGATCCTTGCCTGCAATCCTCACCCCCCAGCTTCGCATGTCGCTGCTGTGCTTGCGACGCCTTGAGGCAGCCAAAGATTCGACTGTGCGTGGGCTTAAGGCTCTGGCCGGCTTCGCCGAAGGCTTGATGGTGAAGTTCAGGGATATTGAGCTGGCAGTCGATTACAACCTGGAACCCGGCTTGGCAGATAACGGCGACTTTGAGAGCGATCTTACGACCTTGTTGGTCGAAATCGGGCGTGCGGCAAGAAGTGCTAAAACGGCGCAGGTGATCTTTATCGAGGAACTCCAATTCGTGAAGGAAGAAGAGCTAGCGTCGCTCATCACCGCGCTGCACCGGGTTTCCCAGCTTGGGTTGCCAGTCATACTTATTGGCACCGGACTGCCGCAACTCCGGGGGCGGGCAGGCAATGCCAAATCCTATGCAGAGCGACTTTTTGACTATCCGGCAATTGGCCCTTGAACTACCCAGGCCCAATAATTTTCCCGGCCCTCAGATGAGGCGCGCTCAAACGCTTCGGCTTGCGGATAATCGCCCGCAGTTGTGCTCTGTCGAAGCTCAACTAGCTGGCAGGACGAGCCATGAATGCGACAAATAGCAGCGCAGTCGTCTCCGCGGTCGAATACGGCGATTTGGGGGGCTTTCTGGCTGGCTCGCTGGCTCGGTATAAGAAATTTGCTGTATATGCGCCTGACGCGCCAAAAAAGGCATCAGGCGTAGGCGGTTATCGCTTCCAATAACGCTACACAGTCCAATATCTTAATTATCCGCTTCATATTGTAAGCGAGCACATGCAAACTCATTTCAGTGCTGACCCTAGGCAAAGTTTTGGTCAGTACACGTGAATGGTTTTCAGCCGATGGCTATCTTCGGTGGCGGGCCGCAATCGGCTGAAATTGCTGCTGATGGTGAGCTGTAAATAGGCAAGAATCGACGCTTAGAAATGTCTTCGAAATTAAGTGCGATTAATTTTTTCAGATACTTCAACAAATATCTAACGTCCGCAGCAACCACCTTTGTTAGAGCTGTTGGTGGGCTTCGTGTCGTTGGCATTCGTATTAACTGTTTGCGCAGAATACCCTGCAGTTTCCAGAGCACTGATCAGCTCTTCGGCTGCAGTTGAGCCCATTATGCTGACACGGCCTACGCTCAGGTCGACTTCGACAGCAGTTACTCCGGGCAGTTGATTCAAGGCTGCGGTGACATGTTTTACGCACGAGCCGCAGGTCATTCCTTGCACGTTCAATTCGACAGTTTGCATGAGACGTTCCTCCAAGTGACCAGTTAAATCCGGTCCTAAGTTCATTCTCAATCTTGGCCTGATGGAAATATCAAGCGCTGCATTCGCACTTGAGCAAGATTGTGTAGGACTCATTAGTGATATAAAATCACCAATAAGTGGATGTAAAAAGGTTGCGGCTGCGCGGCTTGCCCCGGACCCTAACCCTAGGGCAACCCAAGTTTCGTTAGAGCAGCTTATTGTAGATAACCGCGATCAACCACCCGCTTAATCCTGCAACTAGCGCCCATCCAATCAGTCCGATCAGCATGCCGCTAAACGATATGTGCCAGCCCATTTGTGACCAGTCGCTGTGCATCATGCTGCCCGTTGTATTCATCATCATGGCAGGCATCAGCCACACCATCAGGCTGCAAATGATCCAGAGAATGGCGAATGAAAGAGCTGCTGCATAGCCAAGCTTGATAGCACTTAATTTCATGATGAAACCCTCACGTCCAGATAGTTTCGAGCCATGGATTTAATAAATCATTGGCCGCGAATTTCCAGAGTGCTGACGTCGCTTGTGTATCTGCGCCCTGGTTTTTCATGAGGACATTTGATTTGAAATAAAACGCGAATTTCGAATCTTAGTCCCCATGCGTCTACAACCATAAAACCCAACCGGATGTCTGTGGCCGGTTAGAGCCGCAGATTGGCTGTCACTATCATCTTCAACCTTAACCTTGTGGCAAGGTCAAGCATTACATTTACTCTAAGTCAATCCGCGCATTGCGCAGGCGCAGTGCGTTGAACACCACCGATGCCGAACTGACACTCATTGCCAGTGCCGCGATAATTGGCGACAGTAAATAGCCGGTGAGTGGATAAAACAGGCCGGCGGCCAGCGGTATGCCCATGGAGTTATAGAGAAAGGCGAACGTTAGGTTTTGATGCATGTTCTTAACTGTGGCCTGCGACAAGCTACGCGCACGCAGGATGCCCATCAGGTCGCCTTTGACCAAAGTGATCTGGGCGCTATTCATCGCCACGTCAGTGCCGGTTCCCATCGCGATACCGACGTCAGCACGCGCCAGCGCCGGCGCGTCATTGATCCCGTCACCGGCCATGGCCACACGCTTGCCAGCCTTTTGCAAATCTGCGACCAAGCGTTCTTTATCCTGTGGTTTTACTTCGCCATGCACCTCTTCAATGCCAAGCTGCCGTGCCACGGACTTCGCCGTTGTCAGGCCGTCCCCAGTCGCCATGATTACCGTAATGCCCGCAGCTTGTAGGCGTTGCACTGCCAATTTTGATGTTTCCTTGATCGGATCAGCCACGGCCAGCAAGCCGGCTAGAACACCGTCTACTGCTAAATACATGATACTGGTGCCATCGCTGCGCAATTGTTCAGCACGCATCTGCAACGTTTCAGTGGCTATCCCTGCCTCTTGCAACAATGCGGTATTGCCGAGTAGCAACTGGTGACCATCTACCTGCCCGCGAACGCCAATGCCGGAAACCGACTCAAAACTCTCAGTAGCCGACAGTTTCAATCCGTCAGCCTTAGCTTGGTCGACGATGGCGCGTCCTAGGGGGTGCTCGCTGCCTTGATCAAGGCTGGCGGCCAGCTGCAGAACTTGTTCTTTTTTGAAGCCAGGCGCCGCTTCCACGCTATGAAACGCCGGTCGTCCCTCGGTTAGGGTGCCGGTCTTGTCGACGATCAACGTATCAATCTTGCGTAGATTCTCGATGGCCGCTGCATCACGAAAGAGAACGCCGCTGCTAGCTGCCTTGCCTGTGGAGACCATCACTGACATCGGCGTGGCCAGACCCAGCGCACAAGGGCAGGCAATGATCAGTACCGCGACCGCATTGATCAGTCCGAAGACCCAACTTGGCTCCGGGCCCCAAAGCCCCCAGGCAATGAAGGTCAGCGCTGAAATACTCATCACCACCACGACAAAATAGCCGGCAATAACATCGGCGAGGCGCTGCATCGGTGCTTTGGAGCGTTGTGCTTGAGCCACCATCTGGACGATCTGGGCCAGCATGGTTTCGCCACCGACTTTATCTGCCTGCATGACTAGGCTGCCTTGGCTGTTGATGGTGGCGCCAATCAGCGAGTCGCCTTGACGTTTCATCACCGGTACCGGTTCACCAGTGAGCATTGATTCGTCGACAGCGCTTTCGCCGGAGATCACAACGCCATCGACAGGCACCTTCTCGCCTGGGCGCACGCGCAGTTGATCATTCAAATGCACGTGGCTCAGTGGGATATCTTCTTCGCTGCCATCGGTGTTGATTCTGCGTGCTGTTTTCGGGGCCAGACCCAGCAAGGACTTGATCGCCGCTGAAGTTTGCGAGCGGGCTTTTAGCTCCCTGAATTCATAGAATAAGTGCAACGTTTGAAACGATAGGCAGAGAGTCAGCCACCGGTAGAATCCAGGCTCT
>JAIERD010000618.1 GCA_019747155.1 Pseudomonadaceae bacterium | reverse complement strand
GGCTGATCTCGACCTTGGACGGCAGCTTGCAGCCGATGCTCGGGCAGAACTCGGCAAACCAGGGGCGATATTGGTCTTGCCGCGCCAGTTCGGCGAAGTGATAGCTGACGTATTGGGTGCCCAGGGCGGCCACTGCCAGCAGATTGATCAGCAGCCAGGCGAACTTGCGGCCCCAGGGTTTGTTCGGTTTGCGCCAGTCGAGTTGCAGAGGTTCTTGGGCTAGGTTGAGCAGACCTTCGTTGCGCAGTTGCGGTTCATGGCGCGCGCTGTGGTACTGCGCATCGCCGATTTCTTCGTCGGCGCTTGGCGCTTGCGGCTGCTCTTGCTCGTCGTCGGCAGCGTTGTCGTCGAAGCTTGGCTCGTTGCGCTCGGCCCGCAGCGCTGTTGAGTCGTTGTCTTGTGATTGTTGGTCGGGCGTATTGAGCTCAAGGGTGGAGCTGTCGGTGAGAAACGCGTAAGTGCCGGCAATGGTCGGCTCGACAACTTTGGCTGCGACTTCAGGCTCGGCTGCTGCGGGCGTAGATTCAGGCGTTGCCGGTGTTGCCGGTGTTGTCTGCGCTGCCGGCGCTGCTGCGAGCGGCTGGGCTGGCGGCGGCGCAACAGGCGCTGGGTTGCTCAGGGTGCGAGTAACTGCCGCGGGTGGCGGCGTTACTGGACGGCTGGGCGGATCATTGCTGAGCAGTTTTTCTGCCCAGTCGTCGTCGTAGGGCTTGCTTGCTTCGCGGCTGGTGAGAAAGCGCTCGGCCGGCAAGGGCGCGCGTTCGAGGGCGAGAAACTCTTGCGAGAGCTGGTGCTCTTGCTCCTCGAGCTTGGCCAGCGCCTCGTCGAGATCAAGGCTGTCCAGGTCCAGGTCGTCGTGAATCCACAGGGTCTCGCTCGGTTGTTTACCTGCCGGTGTCGCCTGCGCTGGGGTGCTGATTGGGCTGGGTGCGGCGGCTGGCGTGGCGCTGGGTTGTGCAAGTTGTGGACTGGCGTTGCTGCTTGGGCGCGGGTTCGACGTGGCCACCGGGGCGGCTTTAACCAGCGCCGGCTGTTCGCTAAGCAGTTGCTGGGCCGCATTGAACACATGCAGGCAAGCGCCGCAACGGACTGCGCCATGGGCGGCGCCCAGCTGTGCGCGGCTAACGCGAAAGCTGGTGCGGCATTGCGGGCATTGGGTGACAAAGCTGTCGATCATGCGGCGGTCCGTGCGAAACAAGGCGCTAGTTTAACCTAAGGCCGCGGGCCAGTAGGTGTGAAAGCTGTATGCGGGCATTTGCAGCTATTGGGGCAGGCCGTTGAAAAATGTAGCGAGCGACGGCTAGGCAAGGCGAAATCGGCCGAAAAAGCGCAGTTTACGTGCTGTAAATGAGCATTTTGAGGCCGGTTTCAACGCGGCATAGCCTAGCGCAGTAGTTTTTCAACGGCCTGCTAGCGGCGGCGGCCGCTGATACGCACCCAGCCATCGCGTATGCACAGTGGATCAAGCTCGAAAGCTTCGGCGTAGGCGGCAGCCACGTCCTCACCTTGTTCGGCAAGGATGCCCGACAAGGCCAGGCGACCGCCCGGCTTGACCAGGCTGATCAGTTGCGGCGCCAGCGCCACCAAGGGGCCGGCGAGAATATTGGCGACCACCACGTCGGCCTGCACGGCGGGCAAATCCTCGGGCAAGTACAGCGGGAAGCGGCTGGCTTCGATGCCATTACGCTCGGCGTTGTCGCGCGAGGCTTCGATGGCCTGGTAGTCGATGTCGGTGCCGACCGCCTGCTTGGCGCCGAGCAGCAGGGCGGCGATGGCCAGAATCCCCGAGCCGCAGCCAAAGTCCAGCAGGTTGCAGTCGGTTAAGTCCTGACCGTCGAGCCATTCCAGGCACAGCGCGGTGGTCGGGTGGGTGCCAGTGCCGAACGCCAGGCCCGGATCGAGCAGCAGATTGACCGCGTCGGGTTCTGGAGCGGCGTGCCAGCTCGGCACTATCCACAGGCGCTGACCAAAGCGCATCGGGTGGAAATTGTCCATCCAGCTGCGTTCCCAGTCCTGGTCGGCCAGCACTTCAGTGTGGTGCTGCGGCAATGGTGCGCCGGTTAGCAGCTCCAGGTGAGCGAGCAGTTGCGCAGCGTCGGTGCCGTCTTCAAACAGGGCCAGCAAATGGGTGTGCGACCAGAGTGGCGTGGTGCCCAGGTCCGGCTCGAAGATCGGCTGATCTTCGGCGTCCATAAAGGTTACCGAGACGGCGCCGACGTTGAGCAGCGCATCTTCGTAGGTCTCGGCCTGTTCTGGACTGATGGCGAGACGGACTTGTAACCAGGGCATGGCAAACCTCTTGAGCAATAATAAAACGCAGCGGTCGGACTGGGACTGCGGGCGCGCAAGCTTACTTGAGCAGCGGGACGGCATCCACTGCGGCGGCTGAACGGCAGAAACGACAAGGGCCGCCCAGTGGGCAGCCCTAGTGTGTTAACGGCTGGCTAAATCAGTGCTTGTCCATGCCGAGTTTCTTTTCCAGGTAGTGGATATTGACACCGCCCTTGCAGAAACCCTTGTCGCGGACCAGGTCGCGGTGCAGTGGGATATTGGTTTTGATCCCGTCGACGACGATTTCGTCCAAAGCGTTACGCATCCGTGCCAAGGCTTCGTCGCGGGTGGCGCCGTAGGTAATCAGCTTGCCGATCAACGAGTCGTAGTTCGGTGGTACCCGGTAGCCGCTGTACAGGTGCGAATCGACCCGCACGCCATTGCCGCCAGGTGCGTGGAAGTGCTTGACCAGACCAGGGCAGGGCATAAAGGTCGCAGGGTCTTCGGCGTTGATCCGGCACTCCAGCGAGTGGCCGCGAATGATCACGTCTTTTTGGCTGAACGACAGTTTGTTGCCTGCGGCGATGCTGAGCATCTCCTTGACGATATCGACACCGGTGACCATTTCCGATACCGGATGCTCCACCTGAACGCGGGTGTTCATCTCGATAAAGTAAAAGCTGCCGTTTTCGTAGAGGAACTCGAAGGTACCGGCGCCACGATAGCCGATGTCGATGCAGGCTTTAACGCAGCGGGCCAAGACTTCTTGGCGGGCTTTCTCGTCGATGCCCGGTGCGGGCGCTTCTTCCAGAACCTTCTGGTGGCGGCGCTGCAGTGAGCAGTCGCGATCACCCAGGTGAATGGCGTTGCCCTGGCCGTCTGACAGCACCTGGACTTCTACGTGGCGCGGATTGGTAAGGAACTTCTCCAAATACACCATCGAGTTGCCAAAGTAGGCGCCGGCTTCGGTGCGTGTCAGTTGCGCCGACTTGATCAGCTCTTCTTCGTTGTGCACCACGCGCATGCCGCGACCACCGCCGCCGCCAGCGGCTTTGATGATCACCGGGTAGCCGACTTCACGGCCAATCGCTAAGGCGGTTTCTTCGTCTTCCGGCAGTGGGCCGTCGGAGCCGGGAACTGTCGGTACACCCGCCAGCTTCATGGCGTGCTTGGCGGAAACTTTGTCGCCCATTAAGCGAATGGTCTCGGCTTTGGGGCCGATAAAGGCAAAGCCGGAGTTCTCCACTTGCTCGGCAAAATCGGCGTTTTCCGCCAAAAAGCCATAGCCTGGGTGAATGGCCGTAGCGCCGGTCACTTCTGCGGCGGCAATAATGGCCGGAATCTGCAGGTATGACTGAGACGCTGGGGCCGGGCCAATGCAGACGGTTTCGTCGGCGAGGCCGAGGTGCATCAAATCACGGTCGGCGGTGGAGTACACCGCGACGGTTTTGATGCCCATCTCTTTGCAGGCCCGCAGGATGCGCAGGGCAATTTCGCCGCGATTGGCGATCAGGACTTTTTGCAACAACCTTGCCGGCTCTCCGCGCATCAAACGATGGTGAACAGCGGTTGGTCGTATTCCACCGGTT
>JAIERD010000179.1 GCA_019747155.1 Pseudomonadaceae bacterium | reverse complement strand
TCGAGCTTGATGATTTCGCGCATCAAAGCATCCGGCGCGACGACCACACCGTTGCCGATCAGGCACTGCACGCCTTCGCGCAGAATACCCGACGGGATCAAGTGCAGAACGGTCTTCTCACCATTGATCACCAGGGTATGACCGGCGTTATGGCCACCTTGATAGCGCACCACAGCAGCAGCCTGTTCGGTCAGCAGATCAACGATCTTGCCTTTGCCCTCATCACCCCACTGAGTGCCCAGGACTACGACATTCTTACCCATAACACTTGTCCTCTTTGCGAAAGCTAGATGCCGGCGCAGGCCGGCGGAAACAATTCATTGCACCAGCAGCTAGAGCGCCAGCGGCGCTACCTGCCAACGTCCGTCAAGCAGCTGCAACTGGCGATCACAGCCCGCCGCGCGCGCCGCCGACAACCCCTGCCCTGGCAACGCCTGCACCACACGCACGCCCTCGGCGCGCAACCGCTGTACGGCCTGCCACAGATAAACATCATGGCTATCGCTAGCCCAAACCCCGAGCGGCTGCTCGATCGCCGGCAGGCGACCAAGGCTGACGAGGCTTTTTAAATCGGTAGAGAAACCAGTGGCCGGACGGGCACGACCAAAGTCCGCACCTATATCATCATAGCGACCGCCCTGGGCAATCGACTGACCAACACCCGGCACAAACGCGGCAAACACCACACCCGTGTGGTAGTGATAGCCGCGCAACTCGCCAAGGTCGAAATACAGCGGCAACTCGGGATAACGCAGACTCAGGGTGTCGGCGATCGCCATCAGCTCATCCAGCGCCTCGTGCACATCATCGGGCGCCTCGACCAGGCAAGCCTGAGCCAGGTCCAACACATCGCGATCGCCACACAACTCAGCCAACGCCTGCAGCATTTTGCGCGGGCCGGCCGGCAGATCCGCGGTCAGCGCGTCAATCTCATCAATCGCCTTGCGCTGCAGCGCATCAAACAACTGCTGCTCCAACTCGCCCGACAACCCGGCGGCACGCGCCAAGCCACGGTAGATACCGACATGACCAAGGTCCATGTGCACATCCGGCACATCGGCCAATGCCAAGGTATCGAGCATCAGACTGATTACTTCAACATCACTGGCCGGACTGGCATCGCCGTACAACTCGGCGCCCAACTGGATCGGGCTGCGCGACGTGGTCAATGCCCGCGGCTGCGCATGCAGCACGCTGCCGGCGTAGCACAGGCGGCTCGGACCTTCGCGGTGCAAGCTGTGAGCATCAATGCGCGCGACCTGCGGCGTGATGTCGGCACGAAAGCCCATCAGCCGACCGGAGTTAGGGTCGATAACTTTAAAGGTGCGCAGGTCTAAATCTTGGCCCGCGCCCGTGAGCAACGACTCAAGGTATTCAATGTGTGGAGTCACAACGAGCTCATAGCCCCAACGCTGGAACAAATCCAGCATCTGACGGCGCGCCGCTTCGATCAGCGCAGCCTCTTGCGGCAGTATTTCCTCGATGCCATCTGGCAGCAGCCAGCGGTCTAGCGTAGCCATTTCGCCATTCCCTCTTGAGCTGGGCGAGAAGCCAACAGTCAAGCAGTAAAGGTGGTGGTTCCCGGCAATATGCCGGTCTTGCCTGAACAAGCGTCACGCCCCAGAGCGTGAAAAAGCGCTGTAGAGCAGCACAAATAAAGCCGCAAAACCTCGCCACATGCGTGCCGCAGACGCAAAAAAGCCGGGAATATCCCGGCTGATTCATGATAACACGTTTTATTCGACGGTCACCCCGGCGGACGACGTGCGCCCGCCGGGGCTGAGCTTACGGCTTGGACTTTTGCAGGTAGCGGAAGAACTCGCTACTCGGGTCAAGTACCAACACGTCGCTCTTGCTGGCAAAGCTTTCACGGTACGCCCGTAAGCTGCGGTAGAACGCGTAGAACTCCTGATCCATGCCGTAGGCCTTGGCATAAATAGCCGCCGCCAAGGCATCGCCATCACCGCGCGCCTCTTCTGAGCCGCGATAAGCCTCAGCCAACAACACCCGGCGCTGGCGATCAGCATCAGCACGAATGCCTTCAGCCAATTCCTTACCCTTAGCCCGATGCTCACGCGCCTCACGCTCACGCTCAGTGCTCATGCGCTCAAACACGCTGCGATTGACCTCTTTGGGCAGGTCGATGGTCTTGACGCGCACATCGACCACCTCGATACCCAATTCCTTCATCGCCTGCTTGTTAAGCGAGGCGGTGATATCCGCCATCAAGGCATCACGCTCACCCGACACAACTTCATGCAGGGTGCGCTTGCCAAACTCATCGCGCAGCCCTGACTCCAGCCGTTGCGACAAGCGATCATCGGCAATCTGCTTAAGCCCGGAAATCGAGGTATAGAAGCGTTCCGCATCGGCGATTCGCCACTTGGCGAAGGCATCGACCATGACCGCTTTTTTCTCCAGGGTCAGAAACCGCTGGGTTGGCGCATCCAAGGTTTGCAGGCGCGCATCAAACTTGCTTACCCGATTGATAAACGGAATCTTCAGGTGCAAGCCCGGCTGCACATCCGCCTGAACGATACGACCGAACTGCAGCAACACAGCCTTCTCGGTCACGGACACGACGTAAAAGCTATTCCAGGCCACGACAGCCAAGACCACCCCAAAGATCAGGGAAATCAGCGATTTATTGCTCATCAGCGACTCTCCCGCGAACGCAAATCACGCGCCGCTGCTTCAACCGGCAGGCGTGCTCCGCCATCACTGCCCGCATTAGCTGCCGGCAAAGTCGGCGAAACATTAGCTCCGCGACCGTCGATCATTTTATCCAGCGGCAGATAAAGCAGGTTGTTCTGGCCCTTATCGCCAGTCACCAAGACCTTGCTGGTATTGCTGAAGACTTCCTGCAGGGTGTCCAGGTACAGACGCTGACGGGTAATCTCTGGCGCCTTGCGGTACTCGGCCACCAATTTAGTGAAGCGATCCGCCTCACCTTTGGCCCGCGACACCACCTCTTCACGATAGCCGTTGGCATCTTCCAAAATCCGCTGCGCCTGGCCGCGAGCTTCGGGGACCACGCCATTGGCATAGGTTTCGGCCTGATTCTTCTCGCGCTGCTCATCTTCACGAGCACGGATCACGTCATCAAAAGCTTCCTGTACTTCGCGCGGCGCCGCCGCACTTTGCACGTTCACCTGAGTCACGGTGATGCCGGTCTGGTAGTTATCCAGGTAACGCTGCAAGCGCTCCTTGATCTCGCTGGCCATCAATACACGGCCTTCGGTCAGCACCTGATCCATTGCTGTCGAGCCGACCACGTGGCGCAAGGCGCTTTCGGTGGCCTGCTGCAAACTGATTTCTGGACTGTCGACCTTCAGCACAAAGTCTTCTAAGTTGCTGATTTTGTACTGCACGGTCAGCGGTACTTCGACGATGTTCTCGTCTTCGGTAAGCATCTGCCCCTGCTTGCTGTAAGAGCGCTCACGGGTAACGTTTTCTTGATACTTCTTCTCAAACGGCGGGAAGTAAATATGCAAGCCGTTGCCTTCGGTGGTTTGGTATTTGCCTAAACGCAAGATAACCGCCTGCTCTTGGGCATCGACGGTATACACCGCACTCACCAGCCACAGCACCGCCCCCACCAACAGCCCCACGCCCAGTAGCAGCATGCCGCCACCGCTGCCGCTGCCGCCGCTATCAGCGCCGCGCTTGTTACCGCCACCAAAAAGTCCGCCAAGACTTTCTTGTAACTTGCGGAAAGCCTCGTCGAGATCCGGCGGCCCCTTGCGGTCGCCGCCTTTGCGCCCACCCCAAGGATCCTGATTATTCGAGTTGCCACCCGGCTCATTCCAAGCCATAGCGTTCTCCATACTAATAAAGCC
>JAIERD010000096.1 GCA_019747155.1 Pseudomonadaceae bacterium | reverse complement strand
CCGAGACGGTGCACCTGATCAACTGGGCCGAGCCGCAGAAAAACGCTTTCGCGATTGCCGAGGAGGTCACGCTCAAGGGCAAGCTGGAGCGCCGGCCGGATATCGTGATCTACGTCAACGGTATCGCCATTGGCGTGCTGGAGCTGAAGAACAGCCGCATCAGCATTGGCGATGGGATCCGCCAGAGCCTGTCTAACCAGCAGCCGGAATTCAACCAATGGTTCTTCAGTACAGTGCAGTTCGTCTTCGCCGGCAATGACTCGGAGGGCCTGCGTTACGGCACCACCGGCACTGAAGAAAAGTACTTTCTGACCTGGAAGGAAGACGAAGCCGACAACCGCCGCTACAAACTGGATAAGTACCTGCTGAAAATCTGCGCCAAGGCCCGGCTGCTCGAGCTGATGCACGACTTCGTGCTGTTCGATGGCGGTGTGAAGAAGCTGCCGCGCGTGCACCAGTACTTCGGCATCAAGGCCGCGCAGGCGCAGGTGCAGAAGCACCAGGGCGGCATCATCTGGCACACCCAGGGCGCCGGTAAAAGCATCCTGATGGTGCTGCTGGCCAAATGGATTCTGGAGAACAACCCGAACGCCCGCGTGGCCATCATCACCGACCGTGATGAGCTGGATAAGCAAATCGAGCGGGTGTTCAACGATGCCGGAGAAACCATCTGCCGCACCGGCAGTGGCCAGGAGTTGATGCGTCAGCTCAGCCAGCCCAGCCCGCGCCTGCTGTGCTCGCTGGTGCACAAATTCGGCGGCTCTGCCAAAGGCAAGGATGACAAGGCGTTCGAGGCCTTTATCAAAGAGCTGCAGGCCCAGCCCAGTTCGACCGTGGGTGAGGTATTCGTATTCGTCGATGAGTGCCACCGCACGCAGGGCGGCCGGCTCAACCGCGTGATGCAGGCGCTGATGCCCAATGCAGTGTTCATCGGCTTTACCGGCACGCCGCTGCTGAAGCAGGACAAAGCCACCAGCCTGGAAGTGTTCGGTGGGTATATTCATACCTACAAGTTCAGCGAGGCGGTGGCAGATGGCGTGGTGCTCGACCTGCTGTACGAGGCGCGTGACATCGATGCCCGGCTGGGGTCTACGGAGAAGATTGATGAATGGTTCGAGGGCAGCACCGAGACTTTGAACAAGTGGCAAAAGGATGAGCTGAAGCAGCAGTGGGGCACCATGCAAAATGTGCTCAGCTCCAAGTCACGGATGAGCCGTGTGGTGGCGGACATCATTTTCGACTTTCGCAAAAAGCCACGTCTGTCCAGCCAGCGCGGCAACGCTATTTTGGTGGCGGCCAGCATTTACGAGGCCTGCAAGTATTTCGTGCTGCTGCAGAATTCGATGTTCAAGGGCAAGTGCGCGGTCATCACGTCCTACAACCCGCTGACCAAGGATGTGACGCTGGAGGAGACCGGCGCCAATACTGAAACCGACAAGCAGTTCATCTACAACACCTACACCGACTTTCTGGAGCACGTGCAGGCGACGCCGGGCATGTCCAAGACTGAAACCTATGAAGAGCATGCCAAGGCGCTGTTCATCAAGGAGCCGGCCAACATGAAGCTGTTGGTGGTGGTGGACAAGCTGCTCACCGGCTTCGACGCCCCCCCGTGCAGCTATCTGTATATCGACAAGTCGATGCATGACCATGGCCTGTTTCAGGCCATCTGCCGGACCAACCGGCTGGATGGCGAAGACAAGGAATTTGGCTATATCGTCGACTACAAGGATCTGTTCAAGAGTGTTGAGAATGCCATTGCGGTCTACACCTCCGAACTCGATCACAGCGCCGGCGGTGCCGATCCTGAAGTGCTGTTGCAGGATCGCCTGAAGCAGGGCAAAGAGCGCCTGGACGATGCCTTGGAAGCGCTAGTGCTGTTGTGCGAGCCGGTTGCTCCGCCAAAGGATGAGTTGGCGCATATCCACTACTTCTGCGGCAATACCGAGGTAGCAGATGACCTGCAGAACTGCGAGCCGCAGCGAGTGGCGCTTTATAGAGCCGTAGTGGTGTTGCTGCGCGCCTATGCGAATCTGGCTGATGAGATGGACGCGGCGGGTTACAGCGCGGCGCAGATCGAAGCGATCAAGCGCAAGTTGGATCAGTACTTGGCACTGCGCGAGATCATCCGTAAGGCCAGCGGCGAGACGCTCGACATCAAGCCGTTCGAGGCGGACATGCGGCATCTGATCGATACCTATATCGAGGCCAGCGAGCCGCGCAAGATTTCGCCCTTCGACAACATCGGCCTGCTGGAGCTGATCGTGAAGACCGGTATTGCCGAGGCCATTGCCAGCCGGTTGGGCGAGATGAAAGGTCATCAGGGGGCAGTAGAAGAAGCCATCGAGAACAACGTGCGCAGCAAGATCATCAAGGAGAATCCAACTGACCCGGCCTTTTTCGCGAAAATGTCGGCCCTGCTCGATGAAATCATCAAACTGCGCAAAGAGAAGGCCATTGAGTACGAGGAATACCTCCAGCGTATCGGCGAGCTGGTAGCCAACGTGCAAGCCGGCAAGGCTGAGAACGCTCCCGTCACGCTCAACACCCCTGGCAAGCTGGCGCTGTACAACAACCTAGCGCAGCTGAATGCGGTGGCCGAGCCGCTAACACCCTACGGCCATTCGACTGAGGACGCCGCTCTGGAGTTAGCGCTAAAGATCGACAACGCTGTGCGGCAGGCGCGACCGGATGGCTGGCGGGGCGTGCAAGCCAAGGAAATGATGGTCAAGCAGGCTATGCACAAGGTGTTGAACAGCGTGGAAGAGGTTGAGCGCCTGTTTCCTATCGTCGTTGCCCAGCAGGAATACTGATGGCTGAGCATATTGAGCTTGGCGATATCCGTGTCGAGGTTCAGAGGAAGAACAACAAGCACGCGCATCTCTATGTCTATCCGCCCGAGGGCCGGGTGCATATCTCCGCGCCTATGCACATGGGGTTGGACGCCCTGCGAGCATTCGCCATTTCCCGGCTGAGCTGGATCAAGGCGCAACAGCGGCAGATGTGCGCCCAGTCCCGCGAGCCGGAACGTGAGTACCTGAACCGTGAAAGTCATCAGGTATGGGGTCGGCGTTATTTGTTGGAGGTGATCGAGGTGGATGCCGCGCCAGCGGTAGAGCTGAAACATTCCACGCTGGTGTTGCAGATACGGACAGGGAGTGACGATGTACGCCGACAAGAGGTGCTGGAATGTTGGTATCGCGAACTGCTGCGGGCGAAGCTTGCGGAACTATTGGACAAATGGCAGTCCTTGATGGGGGTTAAGGCCCAACGCATCTTCGTGCAGCGGATGAAAACTCGCTGGGGCAGCTGCAATCCAACCACCGGCAATATTCGGCTGAATACCGAACTGGCGAAGAAGCCGCCGGAGTGCCTGGAGTACATCCTGGTGCATGAGCTGGCGCACTTGATCGAACCTACTCACAACGCCCGGTTTCTAGCATTGTTAGATAGATTTATCCCGCACTGGCGGCAGCTCAAGGACGAACTGAACCGCCTGCCGGTACGGCATGAGAAGTGGGATCACTGATGTACTGGAAGCGCCACTGCTTGCAGTTTCTGTCTTGAATTAGCCCGTGTGCTGATGAGGCTAAGGGGCGATCAACGTTAGCTAGATGGCTTTTCCGGGCGTATATGTTGAGGAACGGTTGGGCGGGGTTGAGCTCTACCTAAGTGGCACTAGAGCCCTAATTGACGGATCTAGAAAACAAAAAAGCCCCAGGCCATAAGGCGTGGGGCTTTTCGTTTGTATGGTGCACCAGACGGGATTCGAACCCATGACCACTGCCTTCGGAGAGAGGTCAGGCTGTGTGGTGGGTATC
>JAIERD010000600.1 GCA_019747155.1 Pseudomonadaceae bacterium | reverse complement strand
CCGACAACCAAACCCGCTGCGGTCGACCCTCGGCATCGCGCTGAATTTGCGGCTCAACCCCTTCAAGCAAGTCGACCTTGTTGTAGACCTCCAGTATCGGCAGGTTTTGCGCACCGATTTCGCCGAGCACCACCAGCACCTGCTCAATCTGCGCCAAGCGCTCAGGCTCATGGGCGTCGATTACATGCAGCAACAAATCCGAATTACTCGACTCCTCCAGCGTGGCGCGAAAAGCCTCCACCAATTTATGCGGCAAGTGCCGGATAAAGCCGACGGTATCGGCCAGTACTATCGGCCCCAGGTCGGCCAACTCAAGCCGGCGCAACGTGGGGTCAAGGGTGGCGAACAGCTGATCGGCGGCAAATACGTCCGAGTCGGTCAGCGCATTGAACAACGTCGACTTGCCGGCATTGGTGTAACCGACCAGGGACACCGCTGGAATATCGGCACGCTTACGCCCGCGACGGGCCTGCTCGCGCTGACTGCGGACTTTTTCGAGCTTTTGCTGGATCTGGCTGATACGCACGCGCAGCAGACGACGGTCAGTTTCCAGCTGAGTCTCACCCGGCCCGCGCAGACCAATACCGCCCTTCTGCCGTTCAAGGTGAGTCCAGCCACGCACCAGTCGCGTACTCATATGCCCAAGCTGGGCAAGCTCGACCTGCAACTTGCCTTCGTGGGTACGGGCGCGCTGGGCAAAAATATCCAGAATCAGACCGGTACGATCCAGCACCCGGCACTCAAAAGCACGCTCCAGATTGCGCTCTTGGCTGGGGGTCAGGACGTGATTGAAAATCACCAGATCGGCCTGCTCGGACTGCACTAATTCGCGCAGCTCGGCGACCTTACCGCTACCGATTAGGTATTTGGCCGTCGGCCGCTGCCGTGGCACCACGACGAAGCTGGCCGTCTCGGCGCCTGCCGAAAGGGCCAGCTCTTGAAATTCCTGAGGGTCTTCACGCGCCTCGGGATCTTGGCCATCCAAATGAACCAGAATGGCCCGTTCACCACCTTCATGACGCTCGAAGAACAAAACAGACCCCTATCAGGCGTTGCCGAGTTCAGCATCACCCGACTCTTCAGCATCGGTCTCAGTGCTCGGCAAACGCACCGGACGGCTTGGCACCACAGTGGAGATGGCGTGCTTGTAAACCATTTGGCTGACGGTGTTCTTCAGCAAAATTACAAACTGGTCGAATGACTCAATCTGGCCCTGCAACTTGATCCCGTTAACCAAGTAAATCGACACCGGGACGCGCTCTTTACGCAAGGTGTTGAGATAAGGGTCTTGTAGCGAATGCCCTTTTGACATGTGCCGCACTCCTGAGGATCAAAGATCCAATAATTATTGCAAACAAAAAAACGGCTAATTGCCGTCATCCACAAGGATAGACGGCAACGCGATAAAGTCTCAGTCAAATATGGCGTTCGACTGCAGGTATTTCAAGGCGTGCGGCAGATTGTCACAGGCTAGACTGTCCAACCAATGCAAGTCTGCCCAACTGCGCAGCCAAGTAAACTGCCGCTTGGCCAATTGCCGAGTGGCAATCACCCCGCGCTCCTGCATCTCACTACGGCTTAAACGGCCGTCCAAATAGTCCCAAACCTGTCGATAGCCAACAGCCCTTATAGACGACATCGACGCCTGCAAGTCACCGCGAGCATGTAACAGTTCAACTTCTTCGATAAATCCCTGCGCAAGCATTTGCTCGAAACGCAGGGCAATCCGAGCATGCAGTACTTGCCGGTCCACTGGTGCTATGGCCAGCTGCGCCACGTTATAAGGCAGCGGCCCCGTGCCAGCCGCCTCCAACTCAAGGCTTTGCGCCTGCTGGCGTTGCCGATGGGCGCTCATGCTCAGGCCGCTGACACGATAGACCTCCAGTGCGCGAGTGAGTCGCTGTGGGTCATTGGGATGGATACGCGCCGCCGACTCGGGATCGACCTCGGCCAGCTCGCGGTGCAAGGCCTCCCAGCCGTCACGGGCGGCCTGAGCTTCAAGCTCGGCGCGCACCCCGGCATCGGCCGCTGGCATCTCGGCCAAGCCCTCCAGCAACGCCTTGTAATAAAGCATGGTGCCGCCGACCAGCAGCGGGATACGTCCGCGCGCAGTGGCCGCCCGCATGGCCTGCAAGGCATCGGCGCGAAATTCGGCCGCCGAATAGTTTTCGGCCGGATCACGAATATCAATTAATTGATGGGGAAACTCGGCCAGCAGCTGCTTGGACGGTTTGGCAGTACCGATATCCATGCCGCGGTAGACCAGCGCCGAGTCGACACTGATCAGCTCGCACGGCAGCGTGCGCGCCAGCTCCAGAGCCAGATCAGTTTTGCCGGCGGCGGTCGGGCCCATCAAGAAGATGGCGGGAGGAAGACGTTCAGACATTCAAATTGCTCTCTAAGCGTCGTGAGCGCCAGCCAGGCAAGGCAAAAATCGGCGAGGAAGCGGATTTTACAGGCTGTAAATGAGCATTCCGAGCCGATTTTTAACGCCGCATGGCTAAGCGCAACAGCTTAGGGAGTAATTTTAACGCCCGCGCAGGAACAATTTATCCAGATCATCCATCCCCAGCTGGGTCCAGGTCGGCCGGCCGTGGTTGCATTGGCCACTGCGCTCGGTGTGCTCCATATCGCGCAGCAGGCCATTCATCTCCGGCAGGGTCAGGCGCCGATTGGCGCGCACTGCGCCGTGACAAGCCATGGTGCCGAGCAGCTCATTGATATGCGCCTTGATCCGGTCGCTGCTGCCGTACTCGAGTAAATCGGCCAGCACATCACGCACCAACTGCGGCGCTTCGGCCTGTTTAAGCAGTGCCGGCGTCTGGCGAATCGCCAGGCTTTCCGGGCCCATGCGTTGCAACTCGAAACCCAGCTGCTGAAACCATTCACCATGTTCTTCGGCGCAATCGGCTTCACGCTGACTCACCGCCAAGGATTCCGGCACCAGCAGCGGCTGGCCGCGCAGCCCCTCGGTGGCCATGGCGGTCTTCAGCCGCTCATACATGATCCGCTCGTGGGCCGCATGCATGTCCACCAACACCAAGCCCTGGGCGTTTTCGGCGAGGATATACACACCCTTAAGTTGCGCCAGCGCATAACCCAGCGGCGGCACATCGCCTTGCTGCTCGGGCAGACTTTCGGCAGCACTGTTTAACGGGGCGAAATATTCGCGATAGACACCCTGCGCCTCGGCCGTCGGCAAGCCTGACTGAGTACGCGGCGCCTGATAGCCCGCGCCCGGCGACTGCCAGACCGAACCTACGGGCCGTTCAAGCCCAGCGGCCGAACGTTCCAGCAAGGCGCCGGCCAGGCTCATCTCCGACTGCGGGCCAAACTCGCCAGCTGCCAGGCCAGTCGGACGTTCCACCTCGCTCAACGCCGCCGGAGCGGCCAAATGGTCTTCCGGGCGCACATCGCCCAAGGCGCGGTGCAGGGTGCCATAGAGAAAATCATGCACCATGCGCCCATCGCGAAAACGCACCTCATGCTTGGTCGGATGGACATTGACGTCGACCACCGCCGGGTCAATTTCCAGGAACAGCAAAAAGGTTGGATGGCGACCGTTAAACAGCACATCGCGATAAGCCTGACGCACCGCATGACTGACCAACTTGTCGCGGACCATGCGGCCATTGACGTAGAAATACTGCAAGTCCGCCTGGCTGCGCGAGAAGGTCGGCAAACCGACCCAGCCCCACAACCGCAAGCCATTGCGCTCGATCTCGATCGGCAGCGCCTGCTCCAGAAAGCCCGGCCCGCAGACCGCCGCCACTCTTCGCGCGCGACTCAGGTCATCGACCGCCTCGTGC
>JAIERD010000310.1 GCA_019747155.1 Pseudomonadaceae bacterium | reverse complement strand
GAGTTTGTCGCGGGGAATGTTGCGCCTGTGGCCGCGCACCAGCAGCGCCAGCATTTGCTGGTCTAGCCGCGAAAAGCCGGCCAGATCGGAGTGCTCGATCAGGTAGGCGCCGTGCTTGTGGTACTGATAGTGCGCAATATCCAGGCCCAGCTCATGCACCCGCGCCGCCCAGCTGAGCAACTCGCGCTGCCAGTCGTCGGTTAGCTGCCAGACCTGCGCGACTTTTTCCAGCGCGCTGAGGGCTTTGGCTTCAACCCGGGCGGCCTGCTCCAGATCGACGTGGTAGCGCTCCATCAGCGCGCCCAGGGTGCGCTCACGCACATCTTCATGCACGTGCCGGCCCAGTAGGTCGTAGAGCACGCCTTCGCGCAGGGCGCCTTCGGAGTGATTCATGCTGGCGAGTTTCATCGCGTCGAAGATGGCTTCCATAATCGCCAGTCCGGCCGGGAACACCCCGCGCCGATCCGGCTTGATGCCGTCCAGTTCAAGCTTGTCGACGTCGCCGAGTTTGAGCACCTTGCGCTTGAGCCAAGCCAAGCCTGGTGCGTTGACCTCACCATTGCCATGGCCGGCGGCCTTGATCACCAGGCCAATGGCGCGAATGGTGCCCGAGGCGCCGAGAGCTTCTTGCCAGCCCAGGCGGTGCAGGGCGTATTCGATGCCCATCAGCTCCAGCCGCGCTGCGGTATAGGCCTGGGCATAGCGGGCAGCGGTGATTTTGCCGTCGCGAAAATAGCGCTGGGTAAAGCTCACGCAGCCCATTTGCAGGCTCTCGCGCAGCAAGGGTTCAAAGCGCTGCCCGATGATAAATTCGGTGCTGCCGCCGCCGATGTCCACTACCAAGCGTTTGCCTGGGCTGTCGGCGCTGCTGTGGGAGACGCCGAGGTAAATCAACCGAGCCTCTTCACGGCCGGAAATCACCTCCACCGGATGGCCAAGGATTTCTTCCGCGCGGTGGATAAACTCGGCACAGTTGCGTGCTTCTCGCAGGGCGTTGGTGCCGACAACTCGTACCGCACCTTCCGGTAAGCCGGTAATCAGCTGGGCAAAACGGCGCAGACAATCGAGCCCGCGCTGGATCGCTTCCTCACTGAGCAGGCGCTGATCGTCGAGCCCGGCGGCCAGCTGAACTTTTTCGCCAAGCCGTTCGAGGATACGAATTTCACCGTGATCGGCCTTGGCCAGAACCATGTGAAAGCTGTTCGAGCCGAGGTCAATGGCGGCGATCATCGGGAAATGCTTGGCAGCGGTTGGCAACATGATAGGCGGGTCTCGGTGCAGAACGGCGACATCCTGCCATGATCGGCGGGCGAGGCCAACGCGGATTAGGCTAAGCGCGGCGCCATGTCGCGCCGCCACTGCGTGGTCGATGGATCGATTCTACCCGTTATCGCGATAGTGAAGCTTAATCGTCTGCGCCTTTCGGCCGGCGCCAAGGCGGGCTATCATTAGCGCCACTTTATGAGCACTTTTGCTTGCGAACGCGGAGATTTTCCATGAGCGAATTCATCACCAATGTCACCGACGCCAGTTTTGAGCAAGACGTGCTCAAAGCCGAGGGCGCGGTGCTGGTCGACTATTGGGCCGAATGGTGTGGCCCGTGCAAGATGATTGCACCGGTACTCGAAGAGATCGCCCAGACTTACCAAGGTAAGTTGAAAGTGTGCAAACTGAACATCGACGAAAACCAAGACACCCCGCCAAAATACGGCGTGCGCGGTATTCCGACCCTGATGTTGTTCAAAGATGGCAACGTTGAAGCGACCAAGGTTGGTGCGCTGTCCAAGTCGCAATTGGCCGCGTTCCTCGACAGCAACATCTGATCGTGCGGCGTTGCTGAGCGACGCCAATAGCACTTCAGTTGCTTGCTCTAAAGCCCCGCACACTGCGGGGTTTTTTACGCTTGAGGCTAGACGCCTCGAAAAGCCGGTGTTACATTCGGCTCGCAACGGTTTCTCCGTTGCCCTCTACCAGCCGTCGCCACTCCATTCTTATTCATCCAAGTTCACCGAATAAGTGCAGTGATCCTGTCGCCTTTCTCGCGACGCGGCCTCTTAAGCCAAGTGCTTACCTCCCTCTTTCATGAATACGTCATTCCTATGAATCTGACTGAACTCAAGCAAAAACCCATTACCGATCTGCTCGACATGGCCGAACAGATGGGCATCGAAAATATGGCCCGCTCGCGCAAGCAGGACATTATTTTCTCCCTGTTGAAGAAGCACGCACGCGGCGGCGATGAAATCTCCGGTGATGGCGTGTTGGAAATTCTCCAGGACGGTTTCGGTTTTCTGCGCTCTGCGGACTCTTCCTATCTCGCTGGCCCAGACGACATTTACGTCTCGCCGAGCCAGATCCGCCGCTTCAACCTGCGTACCGGCGACACCATAGTCGGCAAGATCCGTCCGCCCAAAGAAGGTGAGCGTTATTTCGCTCTGCTCAAGGTCGACACGATCAACTACGACCGCCCGGAAAACGCCAAGAATAAGATTCTGTTCGAAAACCTGACGCCGTTGTTCCCCACGGTGCGGATGAAGATGGAAGCCGGTAACGGCTCTACCGAAGACTTGACCGGCCGGGTGATTGACCTCTGCGCACCGATCGGTAAAGGCCAGCGTGGCCTGATCGTCGCGCCGCCGAAAGCCGGTAAAACCATCATGTTGCAGAACATCGCGGCCAACATCACCCGTAACAACCCGGAAGTGCATCTGATCGTGCTGTTGATCGATGAGCGTCCGGAAGAAGTGACCGAAATGCAGCGCACCGTGCGCGGCGAAGTGGTTGCCTCGACCTTCGACGAGCCGCCAAGTCGTCACGTGCAAGTGGCCGAAATGGTCATCGAGAAGGCCAAGCGCCTGGTTGAACACAAGAAAGACGTGGTCATCCTGCTCGACTCCATCACCCGTTTGGCCCGCGCCTACAACACCGTGATCCCAAGCTCCGGCAAGGTGCTCACCGGTGGTATCGACGCCCACGCCCTGGAGAAACCGAAGCGTTTCTTCGGCGCCGCACGGAATATCGAAGAAGGCGGCTCGCTGACCATCATCGCCACCGCGCTGGTAGAAACCGGCTCGAAGATGGACGAAGTGATCTACGAAGAGTTCAAGGGCACCGGCAACATGGAGCTGATCCTCGATCGCCGGGTTTCCGAGAAGCGCGTGTTCCCCGCCATCAACATCAACAAGTCCGGCACCCGCCGCGAAGAGTTGCTGACGGGCGAGGAAGAGCTGTCGCGCATGTGGATTCTGCGCAAACTGCTGCACCCGATGGATGAAATTGCCGCCATCGAGTTCCTCTTGGACAAGTTGCGTTCGACCAAGACTAACGAAGAGTTCTTCCAGCTGATGAAGCGCAAGTAAGACGATCTACTGCGCTTAGGTGAAGCTGCGTGAAAAATGCCTGACCTTCGCTCGCTACGATCTGAAATTGCCGCATGACACAAACTAAGGCCGGGGAAACCCGGCTTTTGTTTGTCTGCGATTGATTGAAATTTCTGAATAACTCAGTTCGGCGCTAAACTTTAGCTTCGACAGTTTTGCCGTTCGATGAGGCTCAAGCATGCAGTATCGCGACCTTCGCGACTTTATCCGTGGGCTGGAACAGCGCGGCGAACTCAAGCGCATCCAAACGCCAGTTTCTCCGGTGTTGGAGATGACCGAAATCTGCGACCGCACCCTGCGCAAGCAAGGCCCGGCGCTGCTGTTCGAAAACCCCACGGGCTTCGACATGCCGGTGCTCGGCAACCTGTTCGGTACCCCGAAACGGGTGGCCTTGGGCATGGGCGCGGAAGAG
>JAIERD010000278.1 GCA_019747155.1 Pseudomonadaceae bacterium | reverse complement strand
CCGCAGAGCGGCCAGTTGCGCCAGATCGCTGTCGGTGCGCAGGGCAAAATCCTCCGGAGTTAACTGCAAACCGAGTTGCGCCGCCAGCCGGACACTGCTGTTGTCTTGGTCTGGGCCGATCAAAAGATGCTCGCGCAGTTCGAGCAGGTTGCGCGGTAAACCGCGCACATCGGCATAGCGTTGATGGGCAAACAAACCAATCTCGATCGCCCCCAAACGCTTGGCCACCAGCGATTGTTGGGTCGGGCGCTGCATGCGCACGGCGATATCCGCTTCGCGCTTGAGCAAGTCGTCGTTCTGGTTGCTCAGCACCAATTCGATGCTGATGTACGGATGCCGCTGACAAAAGCTCGCGAGCATGGCCGGCAACACTTCGCCACCGATCAACTGGCTGGCGGTAAGTCGCACGCTGCCACGGGCTTCTTGTGCGCCGGCGGAGGCGACGCGGGCGGCATGTTGCGCGGCGCTGGCCATGGCTTCGGCGCAGGGCAGTAACTCCAAGGCCATGGGGGTCGGTCGCAGGCCATCGGGGGCCCGGGTAAAGAGCGTGGCACCGAGCACGGCCTCTAAGTTGTCGATATGCCGGCCAATGCTGGGCTGGGTCAGGCCCAGCGCGCGGGCCGCAGCCGACAGGCTACCGGTGCGCATGACGGCTAAAAATGAGTGATAGAGGTTCCAGTCGAGGTCTTTTTTGTTCATGCATAAACGTATAGCAGATCAACTAACTTGGTGGATAGTTGAATAGCAGGCAGCGCCCTAACATAGGCCTCTAATCATTCAGTCAAAGGTTGCGTCCATGCCCAGTCAAACCATCACTACGCGCCGCCAGGCACCAGCCAGCGGCGGGGACGCCAGTGCGGCGACTAAAACCGTCTTGATCATTGGGGCCACGGGCGGTATCGGTGGCGCGCTGGCCCAGGCATTTTTGCACAGCGCTTGGCGTGTGCGGGCTCTGACTCGGCATACCGATGCGCAGCGGCGGGCCAGCAGCGATTTGGCCGGTGTCGAATGGCTGCTCGGCGATGCCATGCAAGAGGCCGATGTGGTGCGGGCCGCGCAGGGTGTCGAGTGTATTGTGCACGCGGCTAATCCGCCGGGTTACTTGCGCTGGCGCGAGCTGGCGTTACCCATGCTGGCCAGTTCGATAGCGGCGGCGCGAGCCAGTTCCGCGCTTTTGGTATTCCCCGGCAATGTGTACAACTACGGCCCGGGCGCTGGCCAATGGTTGGCCGAGGACGCCCCACAGCAACCGCGTACACGCAAAGGCCAGGTACGGGTGGAAATGGAGGCCATGCTGCAGCAAGCAGCCGAGCAGGGTGTGCGTTCGGTGGTGGTGCGGGCAGGGGATTTTTTTGGTTGGCAGGCGCCGAGCTCGTGGTTTCAGACGCTGTTGATCCGTCCGCAAAGGCAGGTGCGTTCGGTGTGGTTTCCGGGTGAGCCTGAGGTTGGGCATGCATGGGCATATTTGCCCGATTTGGCGCAAACCATAGTGCGTTTGGTGGCGCTGCAGGCGCGCTTCGCGAATTTTGAGACCTTTCACTTTGCTGGCCATTGGACCCCGCGCAGCATTGACATGGCCGAGTCGATTCGTCGCGCCGTGGGCAATCCCCGCCTGCCTATTCGACGCTTGCCCTGGCCATTACTCCGGCTTGCCGCCCCCTTTGTCCGGGTGCTGCGAGAAATTCTCGAGATGCGTTACCTGTGGCGTGAGCCGCTGCGCTTGGATAACCGCAAATTGCTGCAAGTGCTCGGTGACGAGCCGCACACCCCCTTGGACCAGGCCGTGCAAACCAGCCTGATAAATTTGGGCTGTTTAGCCCCGTCCCCGGCGGCCGACCGTAGCTAGGTGTAATTCGCGACTAAAGCCCCCTCTAGCAGCCTGTCGGACTTAACGCTGTCCTACTGCGGAAAAGCCGGATTTGGTCATTTTTTGCGCTCTTTCTCGTTGAATAGAATGACTATTCGCCTCAAAAGAGCGCAAAAACTGCCTCAAACCGGTCTTTCCCTCGTTACGAACGGTTAGGTCCGACAGGCTGCTAGAACCCGCTTGCTGCAGACGTTGTCGCTCTCGCGCAAGACGTGGGCACGGGCAGGTTGCTGGCGTTGATAGTGGCATGCTGCGCGCCGAGGGTGGTGCCCAAGGCGTCGGCAACCGCCGCTGCGCGTGCTTACCGTTGGTCATTTTTTGTGCAGCTTTTGACTGTCTTGCTTACAGTCCTATAGGGCCGTATTTAGGCCGCTCTAGGGCAGTGCTGCAAGCCGCGTGGCGCCAGCGTTGCAGTCGCTTTGTCGAGTGGCGAAAATAGAAGGTTCTCAACGGCCAAATGACGTGTTAAAAAGCGCGCGTTTTTTCCATTAATCCTGCAATAAGAGGTAACCATCCCCAACTATGAGCATGCGCATCTGCATCCTAGAAACCGACATCCTCCGACCGCAGTTAATTGAGCAGTACCACGGCTATGGCCGAATGTTCAGGCAGTTGTTTGCGAGACAGTCGATAACGGCGCAGTTCGATGTGTTCAACGTGGTGGAAGGTTGCTATCCCGAGGCCGATCAGGCCTACGACGCCTACCTGATTACCGGCAGCAAGGCCGATTCGTTTGGCACTGATGGGTGGATTTTGACCCTGCGCGAGTACTTGCTCAGCCGTTACCAGAATGGCGATCGGCTGATCGGTATCTGCTTCGGTCACCAGTTGCTGGCGCTGATGTTGGGCGGTAAAACCGAACGCGCTGCGCAAGGCTGGGGCATCGGGGTTAATCGCTATCAGTTACTCGAGCAACCCGAGTGGATGAGCCCGGCGTTAGAAAGCCTCGACATGCTGGTGTTTCATCAGGATCAAGTTACTGAGTTGCCGGACAACGCCACCTTGCTGGCCAGCAGCGCGTTCTGCCCGAACGCCGCCTATAGCATCGGCGAGCAAGTGCTGTGCTTTCAGGCTCACCCGGAGTTTGTCGATGACTACCAGTTGGCACTGCTCAACCTGCGCCGCGAGTTCCTCGGTGAGGCGCGCTACCAGCAGGCCATCAGCAGCATGAGCCAGGCGCATCAGGGCGTAGTGGTGGCTGAATGGCTGCTGCGTTTCGCCGGCCAGCCACGCGCGCAAAACTGTCTGGCTGCCTGAGTGGCGCAGCAGGCGGCACTTGCTGGGTAAGCCGCGGCCTGGTTTTCTGTGTGCAGAACAGTGACTGTTTCGGCGATGGTCTAGCTTGTGGAGCAGAGTCGAAGTGTCCCAGAGAACCAAGCAAACGCTTTGAACCACGAGTTCTAACCCAGTTGAACAAGCTATAGCTAGATTGAAATCGAGCGATAAATTGTACAAAAAACAGACAGTCGGCCGCTGCGGGTGAACGCTTAGCCGTGCGTCTGGCGGTTAATCAGCGTATGCTTCGCGCCCTTTTTGGCGATTGTTCGCCATTTACGCGATAGCCGTTCGGCAATTATTGCGTTTCATCTACTGCTACACCGGGAGGTGCCAAGATGAGTGATACAGAATTAGGTCCAGCTGGCGAAAAATTACAGAAGGTTTTGGCGCGCATGGGCCTTGGCTCGCGTCGCGATGTCGAAACCTGGATCAGCCTCGGCCGCGTTAAGGTCAATGGCGTGGTCGCGACCCTCGGCCATCGGGTCGATTCGCTGGATGCGATCAGCCTCGATGGCCGTTTACTTAAGCGCGAAGAAGGCGCTGAGTCCGTGCGTCGCGTGCTGATCTACAACAAACCCGATGGCGAGATCTGCACCCGTGACGACCCAGAAGGTCGTCCTACCGTATTCGA
>JAIERD010000571.1 GCA_019747155.1 Pseudomonadaceae bacterium | reverse complement strand
GCACTGACATCTCCTGCTGAGATGAATACTGGTCAAATCATATCAAGATTGCTGCCTGCGTTTTTACACACTCTGGGTCGGCAGCAGTCAATGCACCAGGCCCCAAAAATAAGCAGGAGCGCGGCATGACCGACCAGAGCCAACAATTCGCCAGTGACAACTATTCCGGTATCTGCCCAGAAGCCTGGGCCGCCATGGCCGAGGCCAATCACGGCCACGAGCGCGCCTATGGCGACGACCAATGGACCGCCCGCGCGGCCGATCACTTTCGCCAGCTATTCGAGACCGACTGCGAAGTGTTCTTCGTCTTCAACGGCACCGCCGCCAACTCGCTGGCGCTGTCGGCGTTATGCCAGAGCTACCACAGCGTGATTTGCTCGGAGACGGCCCACGTCGAGACCGACGAATGTGGCGCCCCGGAGTTCTTCTCCAACGGCTCCAAGCTGCTCACCGCCCGCACCGAAAACGGCAAGCTGAGCCCCGCTGCCATCGCTGAAATCGCCCGTAAGCGTCAGGACATTCACTACCCCAAACCACGGGTCGTGACCCTCACCCAGGCTACCGAAATCGGCACCGTGTATCGCCCCGAGGAGCTGCGCGCGATCAGCGATACCTGCCGCGAACTGGGCCTGCACCTGCACATGGACGGCGCGCGCTTCGCCAACGCCTGCGCCTTTCTCGGTTGCAGCCCGGCCGAACTGACCTGGAAGGTTGGCGTCGATGTGCTTTGTTTTGGCGGCACCAAAAACGGCATGGCGGTCGGCGAGGCGATTTTGTTCTTCAACAAAAAACTCGCCGAAGACTTCGACTATCGCTGCAAACAGTCCGGACAACTGGCCTCGAAAATGCGCTTTCTCGCCGCCCCCTGGGTCGGCCTGCTGCAGAACGATGTTTGGCGCAAGCACGCCAATCACGCCAACAGCTGTGCGCGCCTACTGAGCGAGTTGGTCGCGGATATTCCACAACTCAGCCTGATGTTCCCGGTGGAAGCCAACGGCGTATTCCTGCAGATGCCGGAACCGGCCATCGAGGCCTTGCGCGCCCGTGGCTGGCGCTTTTACACCTTCATCGGCGACGGTGGCGCGCGCTTTATGTGCTCCTGGGACACCGAGGTGGCACGGGTGCATGAGCTGGCGGCGGATATTCGCTTGGTGCTGCAGGGCTGAAAGGCCTGCGCCTGAACTTGCGAGCGTTGCGGCGGTCTTCATTCAGTCTGCGTTTATCGCGCAACCAGCCTACGGATTGACCTGCACGGAGGCACCAGTGCCAGGTCGACAACCACACAATCTAAACGCTAAAAGCCTGCCTCAGGCCACGGAGCAAGCATGCACAAAATCGCCAGTTTCCTCTTACTCGGCGCCAGCGCCCTGGCCCTATCGGGCTGCTTCGACAGTAAGCCGGAGCTCGACCAGAGCTACCTGTGCACCTACAACACCGATGCCCAGGCCGAACGCTGCAAGGACGGGCAACTGGCCTGGTTCAAGCCCGAGCAATGGAACAACGAGCAAGAGCCGCTCAGCGTGGCCGCCGCCTATTGCGACTTTACCCAGCAGATTATGTACAACAAAAGCGGGGTTATTTGCGTGTTCACCAACAAGCGCATGAAGCTCGTCAAGGAATAGCCCGCAGCGGCTGACTGCCGCCAGAGCCATGGTTTCATAAACGGCCACGATGTTCAGGGCTGTGATGGTTAGCGCCGAAAAACAGCTCTCGATGCAGGCCCAGGCGACTCAGTAATCAATACTGACGTCGCCCTTGGGCACGCTGCAGCAAGACAGAATGTAGCCCTCGGCGACGTCTTCATCGGTGATCCCACCGTTGTGTTCCATGCTCACTTCACCGGCGGTTTTCATCACCTTGCAGGTGCCGCAGATGCCCATGCCGCAAGCCTTGGGAATGTGCAGACCGAGCTTGGCGGCGGCCGCATGGACCGTCTCGCCAGGCGCCACACGAATGCTTTTGCCAGTACTGGTGAACTCCACCTGGTGCAGGTCGGCGGCGTCCAGCACGGGTGCATCGGCGGCCTGCTCGGCGTGCTCAATGGCATCGGCGCGGTCTTCGGCGGGCGTCGCACCAAAGGATTCTTCGTGGTAACGCTGCATGTCGAAGCCATTGGCTTCGAGCAGGCGTTTGACCGCCTGCATATAGGGCGTCGGCCCGCAGCAAAAGATTTCCCGCTCAAGGAAATCCGGGGCGATCAGCTCAAGCATCTTCTGATTGAGATAGCCACGATAACCAGCCCAGGCCTCGCCCAAACCATGCTTCTCGCAGATGATGTGCAGGCTGAAATTGCTGATTCGCGAAGCCATGTGCTCCAGCTCGCGATGGTAGATCACATCCTTGGGCGAGCGGGCGCTGTGCACAAACACCATGTCCACCGCACCATTGGTGTCGAAGAACCAGCGCGCCATCGACATCACCGGGGTGATCCCGACACCACCGCTGAGGTAGAGGACCTTTTCATTGCTGAAGTCGATGGCGTTGAACAACCCGGCCGGGCCGTGCACCGCCAGCTCGTCGCCTTCCTTGAGATTGTCGTGCAGCCAGTTGGAGACCTTGCCACCCGGCACCCGCTTGATGGTCAGCGAGAAACTGTAGGGCACCGAAGGCGAGCTGGAAATGGTGTAGGAGCGCATGATCGGCTGGCCGTCGATCTCCAATTCGAGCGTGACAAACTGCCCAGGCTTGAAGAAGAACATGATCGGCTGATCGGCATTGAAGCAGAAGGTGCGCACATCCCAGGTTTCCTGAACCACCTTGACGCAGCGCACCAGGTGTCGGCCATTGGCCCAGGTTTGGGTGTTTACCGGATTGAGGAAATTAGTCGACATAATGCTTTCTCCGCACAGCTATGTACCGGCCCTATTAGTATGAATTCTGCGCATGCTTTGCCGAGTGCATTTATCTGCCAGCGACATTGGCATGCTTATCGCGACCCGCCCAGCCTAGCGGTGTTACAGCGTCGGCTATGGATGCGGCCATGTCGCCCATGGATAAGGCCGCGAACACGCCCGACCGCACACTCGAAATCAGCCCAACAGCGTGCGTAGTGCAACTTTACCGGCCCGTTTGACAGGCCCGCCGCGAAGGCCAGAGCCCTGCACCCGCCGGGGCCGAAGACAATAAATAGCGCCTTGCGTGACACCGTATTCGCCACTTTTTTGCTGCCAGCAAAGCTGCCAGCCATGAGGACTTACCGATGGACAAGCCTGCAACCCTGAGCCTGGGTGATCCGCTGGAACCGGCCCGCAAGGCCACCGCCACCATGCTGCACGAGCGCAATCCGAGCTTCTCCCTGCCGCAGCCGTTCTACAACGATGAGCGGCTGTTTCAGATCGACCTGCAGGAGATCTTCCACAAGGAATGGCTGATCGCCGGCATGACCTGCGAGATCCCCACCAAGGGCAATTACCTGACCCTGCAGATCGGCGACAACCCGATCATCGTCATCCGTGGCGCCGAAGGCCAAGTGCATGCCTTCCACAACGTCTGCCGCCACCGTGGCTCGCGCCTGTGCGTCAGCGACAAGGGCAAGGTGGCCAAGCTTGTGTGTCCATATCACCAGTGGACCTACGAAATTGACGGTCGACTGCTGTTTGCCGGCACTGAGATGGGCGCCGACTTCAACCTAGCCGACTACAGCCTCAAACCGGTAAATGTGAAAGTCGCCGGCGGCTATATCTTCATCTCCCTGGCGGAAAAACCGCCGGCCATCGACGAGTTCCTCGCCACCCTGGCGCACTACATGGAACCCTACGACAT
>JAIERD010000049.1 GCA_019747155.1 Pseudomonadaceae bacterium | reverse complement strand
CACCCCATGCAGCTTTCCTCGCTCACTGCGGTTTCCCCCGTTGATGGCCGTTACGCCAGCAAAACCAGCGCCCTGCGGCCGATTTTCAGCGAATACGGCTTGATCCGCTTTCGCGTCATGGTGGAAGTGCGCTGGCTGCAACGCCTGGCTGCGCACAACGGCATCGCCGAAGTAGCGCCCTTCTCGCCGGCAGCCAATGCGCTACTTAACACCTTGGCCGAGAACTTCGAGCTGGCCCACGCCGAGCGCGTCAAAGAGATCGAACGCACCACCAATCACGACGTGAAAGCGGTTGAATACCTGCTCAAGGAGCAGGCGGCCAAGCTGCCGGAACTGGCCAACGTCAGTGAGTTTATCCACTTCGCCTGCACCAGCGAGGACATCAACAACCTGTCCCACGCGCTGATGCTGCGCGAAGGCCGCGACACCGTGCTGCTACCGCAAATGCACCAAGTGGCTGAGGCCATTCGCCAGCTGGCGATAAACTTTGCCGACATTTCCATGCTGGCCCGCACCCACGGCCAGCCTGCTTCGCCGACCACCCTGGGCAAAGAATTTGCCAACGTGGTGTATCGCCTCGAGCGGCAGATCCAGCAGGTCGCGGCAGTGCCATTGCTGGGCAAGATCAATGGCGCGGTTGGCAACTACAACGCCCACCTGTCGGCCTACCCGGACATCGACTGGGAAGCCAATGCCCGCGAGTTCATCGAGAATGAACTGGGTCTTGAGTTCAACCCCTACACCACGCAGATCGAACCGCATGACTACATTGCCGAGCTGTTCGATGCGATCGCCCGCTTCAACACCATCCTGATCGACTTCGACCGCGACGTCTGGGGCTACATCTCCCTGGGCTACTTCAAACAGAAGACCATCGCCGGCGAAATCGGCTCCTCGACCATGCCACACAAGGTCAACCCGATTGACTTCGAAAACTCCGAAGGCAACCTCGGCATCGCCAACGCCCTGCTCCAGCACTTGGCCAGCAAGTTGCCGATCTCGCGCTGGCAGCGCGACCTGACCGACTCCACCGTATTGCGCAACCTCGGCGTGGGCTTTGCGCATAGCCTGATGGCTTACGAAGCAACGCTTAAAGGCATCAGCAAACTCGAACTCAATCAGCAGCGCATTGCCGCCGATCTCGACGCCTGCTGGGAAGTGCTAGCCGAGCCGATCCAAACCGTGATGCGCCGCTACGCGATCGAAAACCCGTACGAAAAACTCAAAGAGTTGACGCGCGGCAAAGGCATTACTCCAGAAGCGCTGATGAGCTTCATCGATGGCCTGGACATGCCCGCAGCCGCCAAGGAAGAGCTGAAGAAGCTCACTCCTGCCAGCTACATCGGCAACGCCGTAGCCCAGGCTAAGCGCATCTAACTGACCGCAACTTTTTATGCGCCCGGCCATGCCGGGCGTTTTTTATTTCAAGGTAGGACCTGGCGATGAATCCCGACACTCCCATGCAGCTTCTGGGCGGCCTTACGGCACGCGAATTCCTCCGTGATTACTGGCAGAAAAAACCCTTACTGATCCGCCAAGCACTGCCCCATTTTGAAAGCCCGATTTCAGCCGACGAGCTGGCCGGCTTGGCTCTGGAAGAAGAAATCGAGTCACGCCTGGTCATTGAGCACGGCCAACAGCCGTGGGAGTTGCGTCGCGGCCCATTCGCCGAAGATGAATTCAGCAAGCTTCCCGAGCGTGACTGGACCCTGCTGGTGCAGGCCGTCGATCAGTTCGTCCCGGAAGTCGCCGAGCTGCTGGAAAACTTTCGCTTCCTGCCCAGCTGGCGGATAGACGATGTGATGATCAGCTTTGCCGCACCCGGCGGCGGCGTGGGTCCGCACTACGACAACTACGATGTGTTCTTGCTGCAAGCCCAGGGCCAACGACGCTGGAAAATCGGTCAAATGTGCGACGCCGACAGCCCGATGCTGGAGCATGCCGACCTGCGCATTCTGGCCGACTTTGCGCAAACCGATGAATGGGTTCTCGAACCTGGCGACATGCTCTATTTACCCCCACGACTGGCTCACTACGGTATCGCCGAGGATGACTGCATGACTTACTCGGTAGGCTTTCGCGCCCCCAGCGCAGCTGAAGTACTGACCCACTTCACTGATTTTCTTAGCCAGTTCTTGACCAACGAGGAGCGCTACAGCGACGCCGGCATCGCCCCGTGCAGCGATCCGCACCAGATCCAACGCGACTCGCTCGATCGCCTGAAAAGCCTGCTCAACGAGCACATGAACGATGAGCGCCTGCTGCTGACTTGGTTTGGCCAGTTTATGACCGAGCCGCGCTACCCAGAACTCATCGCCGGCCCCGAGCTTGCCGAAGAAGACCTGCTCTCCAGCCTGCAAGACGGCGCAGTGCTGGTGCGCAACCCAAGCTCACGTCTGGCCTGGTCGGAAGTTGACGACGATCTGCTGCTGTTCGCCAGCGGCCAAAGCCGTTTGCTGCCGGGTAATTTGCGCGAACTGCTGAAACTGATCTGCGCCGCCGAATCGCTGCACGAAGGCAACCTCGGCCAATGGCTTGCCGACGACGAGGGGCGTAATCTGCTCTTGCAACTGGTCACGCAAGGCAGCTTGGAGTTTGCTGATGAATGAGGTTCACATCCGTCTCGCGGACTGGAAAAAAGACCAGGCCGCGCTGCGCCGCATACGCGAGGCAGTATTTATTGCCGAGCAAGCCGTGCCGGCGGAGCTGGAGTGGGATGCCGACGACGCCAGCGCAGTGCATTTTTTAGCACTTGAGGGCGAGTACCCAATGGGTACCGCCCGCCTGTTACCCGACGGCCACATCGGCCGCGTTGCCGTATTAAAAGACTGGCGCGGGCTAAAAGTCGGCGACAAGCTGCTGCGTGCAGTGATCGAGGAGGCCGAAAAACGCGGCCTCAAGCAGCAAATGCTCAGCGCCCAAGTGCACGCCAGCTCGTTCTATGAGCGCTTTGGCTTTAGCGTGGTCAGCGACGAGTTTCTCGACGCCGGCATACCGCACGTAGACATGGTGCGCCACAGCGACTGAGGCCGAAATGACTGACGAAGACGTCCCAGCACTCAACAGCAGTCCAATCGAAGAGCCAGCCCTCCAGCGCAATACTGAGGACTTGCCCGCCATTGAGTTTGAGTCGCCGGGGCGTTTTAGCCTGCACAATCCGCCGTCACCGACTGCTGATGCCGCGCCCCTTGAGCCCGCGCCCTTCACCCTCGGGCAAAACCGCCAAGTACAGCACTTCAGCAATCAGCAAGACGCGCGCGCCCACGCACTCGCACTGCTGCAACAGGCGCAACGTAGCCTGTGCCTGTACAGCGCCGATCTTGAGCCCTGGCTTTATCACCACAGCAGCATGCAAGCGGCCTGCACTAACTTCTTGCTGGCCAACCCGCGCAATCAACTGCGCATCTTGCTGCGTGATACGACCCTCGCCGTGAAGCACGGCCATCGCCTGCTGACCCTGGCGCGCCGCCTGCCGAGCAATTGCCAGATTCGCAAACTGCACCCGGACTACCCCAGCGAAGAGCTGAATTTCTTACTGGCCGATGACTGCGCCTTACTGCTGCGCCCAGAACCCAGTCAATATGCCGGCTACGCTTGCTATCAAGACCCCGCCAACGTGCGCCTGCGCCGAGCACAGTTCGAGCAAGCCTGGAGCACCAGTATTAGCGATGCCGACCTGAGGAGTTTTCTGCTATGAAGCTGCGCGCCATGCTTACCGGCCTGCTACTGCTCGCAAGTTTCACTGCGCACGCCGCCAC
>JAIERD010000386.1 GCA_019747155.1 Pseudomonadaceae bacterium | reverse complement strand
ATCGAGGATAAAACCCTCTTCGATGGCCTGGCGCATGGAATACAGGTGAAACGCCTCCGGCTTGTTGCTGGAGCTGGACGGCAGCGAGGCATCCGCCGGGCGACCGAACAACTCCAGGGTCTTGGCCTTGGGCGTGGCGGTAAAGGCGTAGTAACTGATGCGCTCGTTCGGCTGACGTGCTTGCACGGCGGCGTCCAGCAGTTCTTCGGCGCTGATTTCTTCCCCTTCTGGCGCATCGCTACCGAGAATGGATTTCAGCTTGCTGGCCGACGAGCCGGTCTGCGAGGAATGCGCCTCGTCGGCGATCACCGCATAGCGCCCCGAGGCCAGCTTGGGGTACTTGTCCAGGGCATCGAACAGTGCCGGGAAGGTCTGGATGGTGACGATGATGATGCGCGTCTGCTCGGCCAGCGCCTCGGCCAACTGTTCGGACTTGCTCTGGTTGCCGATGTCGCGGGTGATCGGCTTGACCACGCCCTGGGCATGCTCGAACTGGTAGATGGTGTTCTGCAACTGGCTGTCGAGCACCGTGCGGTCAGTAACCACGATTACCGAGCTGAACAGCCGTTGGCCGGCATCGTCATACAGCGAGGCCAGCTGGTGCGCCGTCCAGGCAATCGAGTTGGACTTGCCCGAACCGGCGCTGTGCTGGATCAGGTAGCGCTTGCCCGGCCCGTCGGCGCGGGTGGTGTTGATCAGCCGATTGACCACATCCCACTGGTGATAACGCGGGAAAACCAGGGTCTCTTTGGTGGTCGGCTGGCCGTCGAAGCCTTCGCTGGTTTTCTTCTCCAGGTGCAAAAAGCGCCCAAGCACTTTGAGCCAGGCATCGGGCTGGAACAGCCGCTGCCACAGGTAACTGGTGGCGTACTGGCTGTCGTCCGCAGGCATAGGGTTACCGGCGCCGCCTTCCTCGCTGCCGAGGTTGAACGGCAGGAAGAAGGTGTCCTTGCCGGCCAGTTTGGTGGTCATCGCCACTTCGTTCTGGCCCACGGCAAAGTGCACCAGTGCGCCGCGCTTGAAGGTCAGCAACGGCTCGGGCTTGCGCGTTAGCGGGTCTTTCACCGGGCGGTCGTAGCGGTATTGGCGCTTGGCGTTTTCCACCGACTGCTTGAACTCGCTTTTCAGCTCCAGCGTGGCGGTGGGGATGCCGTTGACGAACAGCACCAGATCCAGCCGTGGGTTGTAGCTCTGCCCGCCGCTAGCCGCATCACGCGCATGCGGCGAATAGGACACCTCCGGCACTACGCGCAGACGGTTGCACTGGTAGCGCTTGAAGGTGTCCGGGTTCATGCCGTGGTCGGGCTGGAAGCTGCACAGCTCGACCTTCACCGCCGGTAGTTTGAAGCCATGACGCAGCACATCCAGGGTGCCGCTCTGCTCCAGCTCGCGCACCAGTTTTTGTACCAGCACGCTTTCCGGGTCATTCGGGTTGGCCTTGCTGAACTTGTCCCAACGCTCCGGCCAGGCATCCTTGAAGTAGCCGATAAAGTCCTCGGTATACAACGCCGTGCGCCGGTCATAGCCACTGGCCGGGCCAGTTAGCCAACCTTGGGTGACCATGGCGTTGATGATGTCTTGCTGGAACTGCGCTTCCTTGCTGTCCGCCATTACACGGCCTCTTGAGCTAATTCGGGAGTTGGCGCGCTGGTCGGTGGCTGCCAGCCGCGCACGTCGATTTTGCCGGTAACGGCAGCGGAGATTAGGGCGGAGCGGCGTTCTTGGAGTAATTCAGTCCCTCGAAGGGCGTCGCCGATCAAGCCCTGAACTGCCGTATCAAACTTCTGACAAAAGGCCAGAATATTTTTCATGTCGATCAACGGAGGGACAGCAATACTAATGCTCTCTATCCCCTCGCTGGAGATATTGGGTTGGTTGGTAATCGTCAGATTATTTTTGAACTGGTTAAGAAATGGATCTGACTGGGTAGAGAGTAGTAAGTAGCGCGACAGATCAACATCATGCACGACCATAAATCCTACTCGCTGGTTAACGAGCGGAAGTGAATCATCTTCTAGCCTGGCAACTTTAATTCCGCCCGCAATGACAGGGCGAGTCATTGCGAACACCAAAGCCCCTTTGGGGGCAATGAACTCAGAATGTGATTCACGGAATTCATCAGGCAAATAGGATTGATCGCCCCACTCAAAACACAGGTGTCCAACGTTAGAAATCTTTAGAACAGGGTGACCTTCACTGGTGAACTCTGTGCTCTTAAAGGCGAAGCCCCCTGTCACACGTCCAAAATGCTTTAGCTTTTTTACTTCCCAATGCGCCGGAACCTCGCCTAGCCACTCCACGCCGGAGTCTTTCATCGGTACCGTGGGGTCAAGGCCTTTGGTGACGGCGTGGGAGATTACGGCCTGGCGCTTTTCCTTGAGCAGTTCGATCAGACGCTGCTGCTCTTCGATCAGCGCGTCGATGCAGGCGGTTTCATGGTCGAGGAAGCGGGCGATTTGGGTTTGTTCAACTCGGGCAGGAAAGCAAAACCGCTCCTGCAAGTACGACTCAGCATCAAGATTCTGGATACCAGTAACCTGCTTCACCGAAGGGTAGTTAACCCGGCCGTGGTAAAGATTGCCGAAGGCATAGCAAAGAAACTGGCTATCGAACTCCGCGAGCGGTCGCATTCTCGCCACGAAGTTTGAGGTAATGGCGTCAAACTCATGCGTAAACAAAACGACACAGCCAACCAGCGTTTTTTCTCCGCCCCCGGACTTCTCAATCAGCAAATCACCTGACTTGATCAGTCGCGAATGTCTTTCTTTAGGCGTAATGCTTCTGTAGGTCAGCTTATCGAGTCCAACAGTCGAAAAAGATCGCTCGAAGTCGGCAACTCGGATGACTGCAATATCATTCTCACCACCGGGCTCATCGCCCCACAAGCCGTTTACGCACCCATCCACCGTGCGTTTAAGCGAATAAACCGGCCAATGCTGCGGCACCTTGCCCAGCCACTCCACGCCCGAGTCCTTGTAAGCCGGATACGCAGGAAAACTCATGCCGACAGCCCCTCAATCATCTGCTTGATGCGGTCGGTACAGGCTTTCAGGTCGCAGTCGATTTCAGCGAGCGGGCGCGGCGGCTGGAATATATAGAAGTGGCGGTTAAAGGGAATTTCGAAGCCGACAATGCCGACTTCGCCGTCCTGCTCATCGGTCTTGCTGGTGTCGATCCAGGCATCCGGCACATGGGGTTTCACTTCGCGCTCGAAGTACTCGAATACCGACACACCCAGTGGCACGTTCTCGTTATCACGCAGGCCGCTGTCCGCTTCCGGCTGGCCCTTGGTGGTGCAGATATCCGCCTCGGGGTCGCGCTCGCTGAGGGCGTTGAGCAGGGCTTTGAGTTCTGGGTTGCTGGGGAATACCTCGTGATCGCTGAGCGCCTTTTTCAGCAGCTTGCCGAACTGTTCACGGTTGCGATGCAGTGCATTGGCATCCATGGCCTGCAGTGCGTTCACCAGCCTTTGACGGGCGGCGCTGTCGAGCTTCTCGATGGCCTTTTCTTCCAGCACCCGCTGGATGCGCTCGGCACTGGTCTGGAAGTTCAGGCGCAGCGGGCGCTCGACGGTGATGCGCCGATAGCCGAAGGCATCTATCGGGAAAATCTTGCTCTGCGGCGTTTCTGCGAAGCCGCCATACAGGCGCACCAGCTCACTGATTTGATCCTCGGTGATGTACTGGCGCTTGCTGCCCAGCGACTTGCGCATTTTGGCGTAGTGCTGGCTGCCGTCGATCAGCTGCACCAGGCC
>JAIERD010000200.1 GCA_019747155.1 Pseudomonadaceae bacterium | reverse complement strand
CGAACTGGTACTGGGCATTCTGGCCAGCATTATCGTCATGTGGTTCTCGCGTAAACGCGAATTCCGTGCCGACGAAGCCGGCGCCAACCTGGCCGGCACTGGCGCCATGATCGCCGCCCTGCAACGCCTGCGCGCCGAACAGGAAGTACCGGTGACCATGCCTTCGAGCATGATGGCTTTCGGCATCAACGGTGGCCTCAAGCATGGCCTGGCCGGCCTGCTGATGACCCACCCACCACTGGAAGACCGCATCGAAGCACTGCGTCAACGCGGCTAAATCGACAGCATAAAAAGGGCGGCCTAAAGTCGCCCTTTTTTGTGCCCGCAATTAACCACGTTGCAGCTTTGCAGGGTGGGCTTCAGCCCACCAGTGCTGGATAAGAACTTGGTGGGCTGAAGCCCACCCTACGTTTCGCGCTCAACACGTACGGGGACAGAGCCTTTTAATTTACTCGAGAAAAACTAACCGCGCTGCAACCGATAGACCCGCTCATACAGTTGGCTCAAGCCACGCTGCAAAAAACGCCAGTTCTCACCCAGCACATCCCGCGCTTCAAGCAATTGCAGCGACCATTGCGGTTCTGCCAGCAAGCGCTGCACCTCGGCCTCGCCAACGGCAAAGGGCGGCCCGGGCATTTGTTCCTGCGGGTAATCCAGGACCACCAACAAGCCCCCACAACCCGACGGCAAGATCGCCGCCAGATGCGCGGCGTAGCGCTCACGCATCGGCGCCGGCAAGGCGATCAGTGCGGCGCGATCATAGAGCGCCCGACACTCAAGCAGATCAGCCGCAGTCAGGCTGAAAAAATCGCCGCAGAGCACTTCAATGGCGCCTGAGCGATAGCGGCGAAACTCACCCACTTGATCGATTTCAGCCAGCAGACCCTGCTCGCTAAAAAACGCCTCCACCGCCGTCTGCGCCAGCTCAATGCCCAGCACGCGATAGCCCTGCTCGGCCAGCCAAAGCATATCCAGGGATTTACCGCACAAAGGCACCAACACCTGCGCGCCTGCCGGCACATTCAGCGCCGGCCAAAACTGCTGTAGATACGGATTCACCTCACTTAGGTGAAAGCCAATTTCGTTACGTGCCCAGCGCTGCTGCCAAAAATTCTCGTCCATAAAGCCCTCAATAAACTGATCAAATAGTGCAAGAATTTATACTGGATATCGATATGTCCAGCGCCGAAGATAGCCTTATCACGTATCAGGAGTCGCCCATGTTACCCAGTATATTCATCTCCCACGGCTCACCCATGCTCGCCCTCGAACCCGGCGCCAGCGGTCCTGCCTTAGCTCAGCTGGCCGCCGAGCTGCCCAGACCTAAGGCCATCTTAGTGGTCTCGGCGCACTGGGAGACCGAGGATTTGCGCGTCAGCAGCGCCGCCAAACCGAGTACCTGGCACGACTTTCAGGGCTTCCCGCGGCCACTTTATCAAATCCAATACCCGGCGCCCGGCCAACCGGAACTGGCCGCCCAAGTGGTTGCGCTACTCAAGGATGGCGGACTCACAGCCCAACTCGACCCCGAGCGCCCGCTGGATCATGGCGCCTGGGTGCCGTTGTCGCTGATGTATCCGCAGGCCGATATACCGGTGGTGCAAGTGTCGCTGCCCAGCCAGCTTGGCCCGGTCATGCAAACCCGCATCGGTCAGGCGCTGGCCAGTTTGCGCGAACAAGGGGTGCTGCTGATCGGCTCCGGCAGCATCACCCACAACCTCGGTGAGCTGGATTGGCAAGCCGGCCCCGAAGTTGTCACGCCCTGGGCCAAAGCCTTTCGCGACTGGGTAGTGGAGCAGCTTGAACGCGGCGATGAGGCAGCGCTGCAGAATTATCTACGCCAGGCCCCCCAAGCGCGGCGCAACCATCCGAGCGCCGAGCACCTGTTGCCGCTGTTTTTCGCCCAAGGCGCCGGTCAGCACTTCAGTCTGGTGCATCAAGGTTTCACCCTCGGCGCCCTCGGCATGGACATCTACCGCTTCGACTAGCGGCGCCTTGCAACAGTTTATAAATCCTCATAACGCAAAAGCCCCGCACTAGGCGGGGCTTTTTTAATCAGTAGAAACTACCGATCAATCTTCGCGATAACGACGCAGCTTCAACTGCTTACCGGCAACACGAGTGTCCTTCAGCTTGGTCAGCAAGCGCTCCAGACCGTCTTCCGGCAGCTCAACCAGGCTGAAGCTCTCACGCACCTGGATGCGACCGATGGCTTCGCGAACCAGGCCGCCTTCGTTGAGGATGGCGCCCAGCAGGTTCTTCGCGGCGATACCGTCGCGCAGACCCAAAGCAGTGCGGCAACGCGCACGACCATCGGCCAATGGCACCGGAGCACGACGCTCACGCGGCTCGCCACGCTCGGAACGCTCACTGCGCTCACCGCTACGCTCAGGACGCTCGCTGCGCTCGCCACGTGGCGCGCCGCTGTTCGGCACTAACGGTTGCTCACGCTCAACTTCAGCCAGGGTCAAAGCCTGACCGTTGGTGGCTTTGCGCAACAAAGCGGCAGCCAGTGCACGCGGGGTGCAGCCGATGTCAGCGGTCAAGCGATCAAGCAATTCACCGTGAGTGGTTTCAGCATCACCGACCAGCGGCGCCAAAGCGTTAGTCAGCTTCTTGATGCGTGCGGTCAGTACTGCAGCAGCGTCCGGCAGACGGACTTCAGCAACTTTCTGGCCGGTTACACGCTCAATCACCTGCAACATGCGACGCTCACGCGGCGTTACCAACAACAGCGCGCGACCGGTACGACCAGCACGGCCGGTACGACCGATACGGTGCACGTAGGACTCTGGATCGTATGGCATGTCGACGTTCATCACGTGAGTGATGCGCGGCACGTCAAGACCACGAGCAGCCACGTCGGTCGCGACCACGATGTCCAAACGGCCATCTTTCAGCGATTCGATAACGCGCTCACGTTGGTTCTGGGCGATGTCACCGTTCAGGGCAGCAGCCTTGTAGCCTTTGGCTTCCAGCGCGGCGGCCAGATCCAGAGTGGCTTGCTTGGTCCGTACGAAGGCGATCAGCGCGTCGAATTCTTCAACTTCGAGCAAACGCAGTACAGCCGAAACCTTTTGATCGGCGTGCACCAACAAGTGTGCCTGCTCAATCGCGGTAACGGTTTGGGTCTTGGTCTCAACCTTAACGTGCTTCGGATCGCGCAAATGCTTTTCAGCGATAGAGCGGATCGAGTGCGGCAAGGTGGCCGAGAACAATACGGTCTGACGCTCGGCTGGCAGGCCTTTGAAGATCACTTCAAGGTCGTCCATAAAGCCCAGCTTGAGCATTTCGTCGGCTTCGTCGAGGACCAGGTGGCACACGGTCGACAGAACTTTCTCGTCGCGGCGCAAGTGGTCAACCAAACGACCCGGAGTGGCGACGATGATCTGTGCGCCGTTGCGGATAGCCTTCAACTGCGGGCCCATAGGCGCGCCGCCGTAAACGGCGATAACGCTAACACCCGGCATTTGCTTGGCGTAGGTTTCAAAAGCGCTGGCAACCTGCAGGGCCAACTCGCGAGTTGGCGCCAGAATCAGCGCTTGTGGCTGACGCTTGGCCGGGTCGATGCGGCTGAGGATTGGCAAGGCGAACGCGGCGGTTTTGCCGGTACCGGTTTGCGCTTGGCCGATCATGTCGTGGCCAGCCAGAATCACTGGAATCGACAAGGTTTGAATCGCCGAAGGCTCTTCGTAGCCAGTCGCGATAACTGCAGCAAGAATATTTG
>JAIERD010000016.1 GCA_019747155.1 Pseudomonadaceae bacterium | reverse complement strand
GGGTAGGGGTGTGCGGCGTCGATGCGCTCTTTAAGCTTGGCGGCATAATCATGGGCCGTTTGCGCATGGCGAAACTGCACGCTTTGGTTGGCGAAACGCACCGTCCACAGCGCCTCACCGTGATTGGAGGAATGTTCAACTTTGACCGACATGGCTTAGGGCTCCTGTGCAGGTGAGCGGGTCTAGAAGTGAATTTCAGCAGCTTTGATGCCAAGTTGTCTGAGCTCTTCGATCAAGTCATCGAGGTGACTAAAGGACTCGATTTCTTCGCCCTCATCGACCAGGAAAAAACTCCGTCCGGCGCCTTTTTTGAAGAACACAATCCAGTCTTTGGTGTTGGTTGGGTTGGCAATGATATGGGTATCGAAAATCACCCCTTCGGCATGTTTGGCTTTTACATCTTCACGCTTCATGACAGTCCCCAGGCGGCTGCGAGTGGTTAAAACAGAGCAACAGGTGAGCGCCTTGCGGTCCGGTTAGCCGGTATGCAGGCATGCGTTTACGTGTTTCTGTGGGTGCTTAGTATTATCACTGCATTATAATAACATGCGCATACTGGATTGCGCTTCGACCTTGCTCGCCTGGGCGACAGGGCTAACGCACAGGCAGCGGATAACCGCCGGGCAGTGCAGGGCGGTGATTGTCTGAGTCTGTGGCAGGCGGGGGATGGTCCGGTTTTGCGCGGGGCAAACGTGAGCAAGCGCAGGAGGCAGTCGAGATTTGGCGCCGGTAGCCGAGCGCGCCGTGGGCTGGGGCGGTTTAGCCTGAAGAGGGTGCGCCGGGGTGAGGTGTTTAGCTTTTGACGTTCAGGTTGATTTTGCTTTTGGTCGCGTAACTCACGCCGTGGGCTTCGAGGTAGTCACGAATCAGCTGGCGCACCACCTGGGATGAGGTCAGGTCCTGGCCGGCGCAAAGCTCTTCGAGGGCCTTCTTCTTGACCGGGTCGATAAGTATGGTGAGGCGTGCGGTTTTGTTTTCCATGGGTTGCTCAGTCACGATCGCGATAAATGATAATCAAATTGTAATTGCCCGGCCTTGGGCTGTCACCGCCTATGGGTTATCGGTGCTCATGCCCGTCTATAGCTAGATGGTCATTACAGCTTGATGCTAACAAGATTATAATAAAAAGCTAATTCAATTAGTCTGCTAGGCATCAACGCCAGTGACATCGGGCTTGGTCCAAGGGTTGGTGCGGCAATGACAGTGCTCTATTACTGCGATCTGTTTGGCGTGGCGGTGTTTGCGGTAAGCGGTGCCTTGATGGCGGGGCGCAAATCGATGGATCTGTTCGGGGTGTCGGTGCTCGGCTTGGTCACCGCCCTGGGAGGCGGCACGCTGCGCGATGTGATTCTGGCTCGCCATCCGGTGGGCTGGGTGGCTGATCAAAGCGGCATCTGGGTGGCGCTTGGCGCGGCGCTCGGCACCGTGTTGTGGGTGCGCATGACCAAGCCTATCCATGAGTTTGGCTTGTTGCTGGCCGATGCCTTTGGCTTGGCGGTGTTTACCGTCAGCGGCACGGCGATGGCCCTGGCTCAGCACGTGCCAGTCGGCACAGCGCTGATCATGGGGGTGATGAGCGGTGTGGTCGGTGGGGTTATTCGCGATGTGTTGTGCAACGAAATCCCGCTGATTTTTCGCCAGGAGATTTACGCCTCGGCCTGTCTGCTCGGGGCGCTGGTCTACGTGGTCTTATTGCAGTTGCAGTGCGCCGCAGAGCCCGCCTCCATCATCGCCATGGGCGTGGTGTTTAGCGTGCGGATGGCCGCCATGCGTTGGCAGTGGCGCTTGCCGAGGTTTCATCTGCTGGACTGAGTGGGCTTGCCAGCAACCTAATTAGCGGTATGTAAAGCTGACGTTTATCCTGTGGCGCTTGCTGCTTGGCCGATTGGTCAGTATCTTTTGCCCCCTTTTTTGTTTGGCTGACTGCAGAGGAACCACTATGTCCGTTGATCTGGCGCACATCCGTCAAATAATGGCTGAGGCCGATTGTCTGTACACCGAAGCCCAGGTTGAGGCGGCGATTGAGCAGGTGGCTCAGGCGATTAATGCCGAGCTGGCTGAGCGCAATCCGGTGGTGTTCTGCGTGATGAACGGCGGTTTGGTGTTTTCCGGCAAGTTGCTGCCCAAGCTGAATTTCCCACTTGAGCAGTCATACCTGCACGCCACTCGCTACCGCAACGAAACCAGCGGTGGTGATCTGTTCTGGAAGGCCAAGCCGGAAATCTCCTTTATTGACCGGGACGTGTTGATCATCGACGACATTCTTGATGAGGGGCACACCCTCGGCGCCATCATCGATTTTTGCCAGCATGCCGGCGCCAGTGCGGTGCACACCGCCGTGTTGATCGACAAAGAGCACGACCGCAAGGCACGCCCGAGCCTGAAGGCCGATTACGTCGGTTTGACCTGCATCGACCGCTACATCTTCGGTTATGGCATGGACTACAAAGGCTACTGGCGCAATGCCGCTGGCATCTATGCGGTCAAAGGCTTGTAACTGTTCGCTGAAAAACTACTGCGCATCGGCGATGCTGCGTTGAAATCAGGCTCGGCCTGCTCATGTACAGCTCGTACACTGCGCGGCCTCGCCTGATTTCGCCTTGCCTAGCCTTCGCTCGCACCTTTTTCAACGGACTGACAGTTTATGAATGCACCACGCTTTCTCGATCAAGCGTTGTTCGCTGACCTGGCGGCCCAAGCGGCAGCCAATCCGCGCCAACGTCAGCATCACAACTTGCATCGAATGGAAGACGCCTGTCATCGGATGGTGGTGGGTTTGCAGCCGGATACTTATCTGCCGCCACATCGGCATTTGGCTGACGATAAAGCCGAAACCTTGCTGGCGTTGCAGGGTTGCTTTGGTTTGCTGATTTTTACCGATACGGGCGAGCTGCTGGACAAGCGCTTGTTGCAGGCTGGTGGCGAGTGCGCCGGTGTTGATTTACCGCCAAGGGTGTTTCATGCACTGGTGGTACTGGCGCCGAACAGCCTGTTGTTTGAGTGCAAGGCCGGCCCGTATCGGCCAATCACCGAGGCGGAGCTAGCGCCCTGGGCGCCCGCCGAAGGTCAGGCGGCAGCGGCCGATTACCGCGAGTGGATGCGGGCGCAATTCAACCTCGGGGGATAACGCCCAACCGTCCTAGTTGTCCGCAGGCTCTTGATTTAGCCAGCGCAAGGCCTTCTCGCGGGCTTGGTCGAGGTTGCCGACATAGGCCAATCGGCCTTCTTCGCGTTGGATATTGGCGCGGCGCAGTTTGAGTCGTACCCGTGGCGAGCTGCCTACCAGAATCAGGCCGATATTTTGTTTGCGGTAGTCGCGCAGCACGTTGTCCAGAGCCGCCAGGGCGGTCAGGTCCAGCAGTGGCACGGCGCTGATGTCGACAATCACCAGCTTCACGCCGGGGGCGTAGCGGCGCAGTACGCTGAGGGCTTTTTCTGCTGCGCCAAAGAACAACGGGCCGCGAATGGCGTACACCAGCACGTGTTCGGGCAGGTCTTGCAGGGCTTGATGGAAGTGCTTGGGCAAGACCGCTGTATCGGTCAGGTCGCTCATGCGCTTGATAAACAAACCGGCGGCCAACAGCAGGCCGACGCCGACCGCCAGCGCCATGTCGAACAGCACCGTCAGAATCAGGCAGGTCAGCAGCACCAGCACATCACTGCGCGGGGCGATGCGCAGGGTGTGCAGTACGTGCACCGGTTCGCTCATGTTCCAGGCCACCATC
>JAIERD010000594.1 GCA_019747155.1 Pseudomonadaceae bacterium | reverse complement strand
ATGATCCGCAACGTGCCGCACCTGGCGCTGATCCCGCTGGTGATCCTGTGGTTCGGCATCGACGAGAGCGCGAAGATTTTTCTGGTCGCCCTCGGCACGCTGTTCCCGATCTACCTGAACACCTATCACGGCATCCGCAACGTTGATCCGGCGCTGGTGGAAATGGCCCGCAGCTATGGCTTGTCCGGTTTCAGCCTGTTTCGCCAGGTGATCCTGCCAGGCGCCTTGCCATCGATTCTGGTCGGCGTGCGCTTCGCCCTTGGCTTTATGTGGCTGACCCTGATCGTCGCGGAAACCATCTCGGCCAGTGCCGGCATCGGTTATCTGGCGATGAATGCCCGCGAGTTTCTGCAGACCGACGTGGTGGTGCTGGCGATTCTCTTGTACGCGGTGCTGGGCAAGCTGGCCGACAGCGCCGCCCGTGGCCTGGAACGCGTCTGGCTGCGCTGGCATCCGGCCTATCAGGCCAAGGCAGGTGCGCAATGACGGTTTTACACAGTTTGAAAAGCGGCATTCCGCTGGCCATTCAGGGCATTCAGAAAGTCTTCGGCGAGCGCCAAGTACTGAACAATATCGACCTGCGCATTCCTGCCGGGCAGTTCGTCGCCGTGGTCGGCCGCAGCGGTTGCGGCAAGAGCACCTTGTTGCGCTTGCTGGCCGGTCTGGATCAGCCCAGCGCTGGCGAGCTGAACGCCGGCAATGGCTCGCTGGCCGCTTCACGCAGTGATACTCGCCTGATGTTTCAGGACGCGCGCCTGCTGCCGTGGAAGCGGGTGATCGACAACGTCGGCCTGGGGTTGGCTGGCGATTGGCGGGCCAAGGCGTTGCAAGCGCTGGATGCCGTCGGCCTGTCCGATCGCGCCGATGAATGGCCGGCGGCTTTGTCCGGTGGGCAGAAGCAGCGGGTGGCGTTGGCCCGGGCGCTGATCCACCAACCACGGCTGTTGCTGCTGGATGAACCGCTTGGCGCGTTGGACGCGCTGACCCGTATCGAGATGCAGCAACTGATCGAACGGCTGTGGCAGCAGCACGGTTTTACCGTGCTGCTGGTGACCCACGATGTCAGCGAGGCGGTGGCGATTGCCGACCGAGTGATCCTGATTGAGGACGGCGCCGTTGGCCTGGATTTGTTGGTTGATCTGCCACGGCCCCGCCTGCGCGGTTCGGCGCGCCTGGCCGCGCTGGAAGCCGATGTGCTCAACCGGGTGCTGGCGCTGCCAGCGGCACCGCCAGAGCCGGAACCTATTTCGCCTTTGCCCACGCAACTGCGTTGGGCGCTGTAAACCCAGGTCCGTAGCCCGGATGAAATCCGGGAGCGGTGCCGACTATTCCCGGATTTCATCCGGGCTACTTGAGATACACAGGAGCAACACCATGACCATTAAAGCCATCAACGTACGCAACCAGTTCAAAGGCAACATCAAGGAAATCGTGCTCGGCGACGTACTGTCGGAAATCGACGTACAGACCGCCTCCGGCATTGTCACCTCGGTGATCACCACCCGCTCGGTGCGCGAGCTGGATCTCAAGGTGGGCAGCGAAGTGATTGCCTTCGTCAAATCCACCGAGGTGTCCATCGCCAAGCTCTAAGGCAGGCAACGAGAGCGCCAAGGTCCGGCTTGTCAGAGGCTTGGCGCTCCTGCTGGTTAAAGGGGACGGGGGGCTATCGAGCCAATACAGCTAGCCCGCTGTCGGTAACCGTGAATAGGCGCTTATTGCGTGCCGAACATAGCCGTCCAGTAGATTCCCGCATCACTCTTCGGATCAACCGCATAGGCGGCGCCCAGCTCGCGAAACTCCGGGTTCATCAGGTTGGCGCAGTGGCCGGAGCTGGTCAGCCAGCCATCCACCACTTTGCGCGCGCTGTCGTGTCCGGCGGCGATGTTCTCGCCGATCTGCTGGCCGACGTAACCGGCCAATTCAGCTCGATCCCCCGGCGTGCGGCCATCACGGTCTTTGTGATCGAAGAAATTGTGATTGGCCATGGCCCGCGAATGGTTTTCGGCGGCAGTGGCCAGTGTGGCGTTCCAGGTCAGCGGGGTGGTGGCGGCAAAAGTTTGGGCGCCGCATTGGCGCGATTGTGCGCGGGCGCTGTTGAGCGTTTCGAGGAGTTTTTGGCCCTCCGCTTGCCAGTCTGCCAGGCGTGCCGAGAGCAGCTGACGCGCCAGCACGATGCGCCACTCGCGGTCCGCGCGGCTCACGCCGATATCGACGAATTGCGGGTCCAGCACCACCCTGCAGAAACTTTCCTGCAGTGCGGTCATGGCCGACTGCGCATTGCGTGGCCCGGATAAGCTGATCGCCTGCACGCTGGTCATCGGGTAACTGGCGCGCGCCAACGCTTGCTGCAGGTCCCCGAGGGTATTCAGGGGCAGTACCAGGCGCGGATCTGCAGCCAGCGGTGGCAGCTCTTGCGACGCTTGACCCGCGCAGCGTTGTACCTGGCTGCGGTAGGTGTTGATCGAGTCGATCAGCTGCGTCTCTTCGGTTGCCATGGCGGTGGTGGCGAACAGCAAAGCCAGTGGCAACGCGGCAAGACGCATAACGGAGGATAGGACGCGCATGGAGGTTTCCCTTGAGTTGACTGCACCCATGATGCGCGATTTCGCGCCCGCCCGCGCAAGGCCTTTTTTACCCCGAGCCAACATTGCCCTCATTTAAAACGCCAAGGCCCGCTACTGAGCGGGCCTTGGCGTTAGTGGGGTTGAGCTCAGTTGCCGTTGGCCGCAAAGCTTGGGCGTGGTTTGAAGTACAGGGTTTCGCCACGGATCAGGCCGGCTAGGCTGGCGTGGTCGTTGACCACTTCGGCTTCAATCAGCTCGTCCTGGCCCTCGACTTTCAGGGTCACCCGGGTGATGGCGCCGAGCGGGCGGATGTCGCGTACTTGCGCTGCTAGGTGCTCTGCTTGGGTCAGGCGTGACAGGGAAATTTCGTGCGGGCGGAACAGAATGTGGCCGTCGTCGCCCAGGTGCAGGCGGTTGGAGTCACCGAGAAAGTGATAAACGAAATCGCTGGCCGGTTTCTCATAGACTTCGCCCGGCGAGCCGATCTGCTCTATCGAGCCCTTGTTCATCACCACGATGCGGTCGGCCACTTCCATGGCTTCTTCCTGGTCGTGGGTAACGAACACGCTGGTTAAGTTGATCTCTTCGTGCAGGCGCGCCAGCCAGCGGCGCAGCTCCTTGCGCACCTTGGCATCGAGGGCGCCGAACGGCTCATCTAACAGCAGGATTTTCGGCTGCACGGCCAGGGCGCGGGCCAGGGCGATGCGCTGCCGTTGGCCGCCGGAGAGCTGCTCGGGGTAGCGGTCGGCCAGCCAATCGAGCTGCACCATGTTCAGCAGTTCATGCACCTTGTGGGCGATTTCTTCTTCACTGGGGCGCTGCTTTTTCGGCTTCATGCGCAGGCCGAAGGCAACGTTGTCGAACACTGTCATGTGGCGAAACAGGGCGTAGTGCTGGAACACAAAACCGACGTTGCGGTCGCGCACGTCGTGGCCGGAAACGTCCTCGCCATGAAACTGGATGCTGCCGGTGTCGGGGGTTTCGAGCCCCGCGATGATTCGCAGTAGGCTGGTCTTGCCGCAGCCGGACGGGCCGAGCAGGGCCACCAGCTCGCCGCTGTGGATGTCCAGGTTGATATCGTTCAGGGCCCGGAAGGCGCCGAAGTTTTTGCTGATATTGCGGACTTCAATACTCATGACTTATTCCTCATC
>JAIERD010000118.1 GCA_019747155.1 Pseudomonadaceae bacterium | reverse complement strand
TCGAAACCGAAGCTGCGGCGATAAGCCAGGTACGCCTCCACGCGCACCGCCCAAGTCGTCGCGGCGTTCATGATTTGCTCCCTGGCCAAGGCAGGGCGACGTCCCGCAGGCGCTCCAGGTCGACGCGCGCATACACCCTCGCCGTGTTGAGATCCCGGTGTCGAAGTACATCGGCGATCTCCTTGATCGACACACCGTTCTTCTGCAGCCGGGTAGCCATCGAGCGCCGCAGTACATGGGTGTTGCAGAACCGATCCCTCAGACCGCTCCGGACGAATGCACGGTTCATCGCATTGCGGATGGCCGCCACACTGAGGGGGACGCCAAAGGGCGCGCGGTGGCGCACGAACACTGCGCGGTTTTCGGTTAGCGGTCGTCCGTCTCGAAGGTAACGGGCGAGCGCCTCGCCGGCCTGTACCGGCAACGGCAGCAGCTGCGTGCGCTGGCTTTTGGTTCGGGGGAGCGTCACGACTCCGTGGCGCCAATCGATGGACTCCAGCGTCAAATGGGCGGCTTCATCGCCCCGCAGTCCGAGATCGAGCAGGCAGCGGGCGATGGCATAGTCGCGCAAGCCGATCGGATCGCTGAGATCGAAGGCGTGCAAGAAGTGCTCGAGCTGAGCGTCCGAAAGCACCTTCGGTGGGTGCCGACGCGGCCAGTTCGCGATCGACGGCAGAGTTGCAGCGAGCCTCCGGGTGTCATCGCCCAGCATGGCGCGGAAGCGCAAATAGCTGCGCAAGCTCGTGCAGATGACCTAGCGCGAGGCAGGCTGCCAGCGGACGGCGAGGCCGTTCAGGAAGTCGTCGATGTCGGTCGCGGCCAACAATTCGATTTCAGGGGTGCCTCGCCCGAAGCGGCCGGTCAGGAAGGCCGCCACATGCCGGACCCGGTAGCTGCAGGTCAGCAGCGCCAGGCCACAGGTGTGGCGCAGATAATCGCCGAAGCGGTCGAGTTCGGCCTCAACGGGATCCATCTCTGCCGGCGCCCCGTCCGCCGCCGGAAGTAGGGGCAACAAATGATGCAGGGCAGCTCGCATCTCCCCGACTACGGATCGACGTGGTGGAGGGCAGGTGCAGATTGGTAGATGGTTCCGCATGAAGTGCTCGATGAGCTCACGATCGATGCTTGATGGGGTTAGCCCCTCGCCCTTCATCCAATAGCTGAAGTGCGCCAGGCAGCGCAGGTAAGCCCGGATGGTGCTCCCTCGGTAGTGATAGATCTGCAGCGCTTCGACGTACGATGCGGTGAGACTGCTCAAAGGCCCCTGCGTCAGCCAGTCACGGCGCGCAAGGTGCGCCAGAAATGCGTCGATAGACATGGTCGTCTCCTGGAGTGAGGTACGAAACCTCAGGAGACTGCCGCTGATTATGGAGAGTGGAAATCGGCCAGAAAGAACTGAGCATGCGTCTTGCCAGTCGGTGCAGGGCTGCTGCGGGAAAACTGGTCATAATCGCCGACTGGACATAAGAGCGATTATGCCAAGCTTGGCATAATCGCTCGAACTGGTTATTCGCCGGCTCGCTGCGCAGTGGCAAACGGGCGGCGGCGATCATGAGTTTGATCCAGTCAGCGCATGAATGGGCATGATCCATATGCCTATCTCAAAGATGTGCTGACGCGCCTGCCGACGCATCGGGCAAGTGAGATTGATCAACTGCTGCCGCATCGGTGGGCGCCAGCCTAACTTACGCAAGGTGAGTTGGGCGGACGCTTACAGCGTTGGGATCGGAAAGGTGTGTTGGCCAGACGCTTACCGAATTCTGCCTGTAGCGATCGTTGCGACCCGGCCGGTCGCAACAGGCAGTGATCGGCCACAAGCGGACATTAACCCCGCCTATTTTGACGTCCTCTTTCCGACAAACTAGGTGCACTACGGGGAGGGTGAGTCTCTACTCATTGGCGCAAGCTACAGGCATCAGGCCGTGCTCTTTTGCAGCCGCAGAAGCGCTGCCGAATATGCCTCACGCACATCTACTCGCTCCTCACGATCTAGGTCAAACGCCGCCTCCAGCAAAGGAATATGGTATCGCTTGCCCAGTTGACCAATGCCCTTCAGCGCTTTTTTTAGCAGCACAGCATCACCACCGATTACCTGTTTTTCGAAGCGCAGCAGGTCAATGATGGGTTCGACCAACGCCTGCGATTTGGTTTTTCCGACGCCATCCAGAAGCTTTTTGTACAACCGTAGGTGCACGGCGGAGAAACGCTCACGCTCGCTGAAAAAAGCCATAAACAGCTCGGTGTAGGCTGGGCTGGCTTGCGCGGTGATGAGATCGGCGATGGCGACGTGGGCGAGTTTGAACTTGCCCACATGGAAACCGTCGTAGAGTCCAGGGGTGGCGAGGTAGTGATGGAATCCGGCCATAAGCGGTTCGATAATCCGGTCGCCAAGTTCCTTAAAGCCTTCAAACGTCAACTTCACCACCGAGCTGTAATGGGCATCCAGCCCCGCAATTACAGCGGCTTCCCAGGCGCCAGGTGCAGGGTGGGCCAGCATGCCTCGCAAAATCTCGTTATCCAGCGCATCGTGGAACACCCAACGGAAAGCGTGCCCCAGCACTTCCAAGTTGCTTATTGCATAAAGCTGCGCCCACTGTTTTTGCCGCACCAAGGCTGCCACGCGGCGAATTTCCTCGTGCAACATGTTGCATGGGTCATTCGGATCCGCCGGCGCTTCGGGTTGAAGCAGGGTATTGCCCTCCGGCGTCATTTGCGCGCTCAGACTAAGCCGAGTGAGGTGTTTGAAGCCTCTGATCGGATCCAGCGACTGGATCAGGGTGTCGGTGAGTACCAGATGCTCCAACCAATCACAGGCCGCCAGCGTGCTCAGGTCAGTGATCGGGTTATGACTCAGGTCTAGGCGCCTTAGCGTCGGGTAGCTGGCAGCGAAACTGAGGTCAGTGATGGCGTTATCGGAAAGCAGTAGATGTTCGAGCTTGGGCAACTTGAGGCCAGTGGGGAACACTGTCAGTTTGCAGTGCCACATGAACAGCGTCTCCAGACGCTCCCAGCCATCGAGCGCGGCAAAGTTGCTGAACGCCACCCCATCGATAACCAGGCAACGCAAGTTGGGCATGGGTTGCAATAGGTGCAAATTCTTGAACTTGACCTTGTTCAAGGTGAGTGACGTAAGTGCCTTGATATGGCTGAGCTTGACAAGGTCGACTACCTCGCCAGCCACACTACTTTCCAGCTCCAACTCCCAGATATCGTCACAAGCGGCGAGGTCATCCAGGTCGTCGTTGGTAAATTTCTTCAGACGCAGACAGCGTGAGTGGTTCAGTACGGTGGCTGCGGAAAAATTCTCGTCTTCCCACTTGGCTTTCTTGGCCATTTCAACTCCAGGCACTTAGGCGATTATGTATCGCAACCACCGTAGGGGTGGTGAATAACGTTCCGTGTCGTCCGCTAATTTTCTACCGAATTTTCAGCAGGAATATTTTGCAGGTATTAGATGGCAGAGCAGCGGCTCTCTGTAGGGGGCGAGCGTAGTGTTTCCGCTTCGGGGTTGTCTAGATACCCAAGTGCCGGGCAGAAGGCCACCGGCTTTTATCCGCACCTGACCGTTCTTTGCCGCGACCAACCGGCAATTTTGGCTCGATAAGGGCCAGTCATAGACGACCGCTTTTGGCCGATTGAAGCCGGTAACGCTAGGCGGCTTCCGACCAAAATCAGCCACTGGTGACGTGGCAGAGT
>JAIERD010000318.1 GCA_019747155.1 Pseudomonadaceae bacterium | reverse complement strand
GAGTTTGATTGCCGGTGAGCGCGCCATTATTGGTCGCCCACCGGAGCGTATTCTCGAGTTACTGGCATGAGTGCGCCCTACATCCTAGTGCTCTATTACAGTCGCCACGGCGCGACCGCCGAAATGGCCCGGCAGATTGCCCGTGGCGTGGAACTGGGCGGCCTGGAGGCCCGGCTACGTACGGTGCCCGGCGTGTCCAGCGACTGCCAACAGGTAGCGCCCGAGATCGCCGCCGAAGGCGCTATGTACGCCAGCCTAGATGATTTAAAAGACTGCGCCGGCCTCGCCATGGGCAGCCCGACCCGCTTCGGCAACATGGCCGCAGCACTCAAGTACTTTCTCGACGGCACCAGCAACCTGTGGCTCACCGGCGGCCTGGTCGGCAAACCGGCCGGGGTCTTTACCAGCACCGCCAGCCTGCATGGCGGCCAGGAAACCACTCTGCTGTCGATGCTCTTGCCGCTGCTACACCACGGCATGCTGATCTGCGGCCTGCCCTACAGCGAGGCCGGGCTGCTGCAAACCCGTGGCGGCGGCACACCTTATGGCCCCAGCCACCATGCCGGCGCCGACGGCAAACGCCCCCTCGATGACGACGAAATTGCCCTGTGCCGCGCCCTCGGCCTGCGCTTGGCAAAAACCGCCCAGCAACTGGAGACACCCCGTGGCTAAAACCCCAAAACCCTTGCCGGAACTTGATTGGCTGCAACCGCGCGTAAAACTAAGCCGAGCCATAAGCCTGTTTAGCTTCTTTGCCCTGGCACTGCTAATTCTGCTGTGGAATTTGTTCTTTGCGGATTTAAATGGTGCTCGGCCCTGGGGCATTCTGCTGTTCGCCTTAACACCCTTAGCGCTGTTGACCCCCGGAATGCTGGCGGGTCACCCAAGAGCCTCAGCGTGGCTGTGTTTCGTGGTCAATCTGTACTTCATCGCTGGGGTGCTCGCGGTTATGGGCGCAAAGACAACCTTTTTTGACTGGGCATTGCTATGCCTGAGCGTCACGCTGTTCTGCTCGGCGCTGATGTACACCCGCTGGCGCTTTCAGTACGACCGCAAATTAGCTGGCGAATAGTCAGAGGGGCGCGGCGCATAGATGGATATCGCTGCGCTCAACCACATCCTTATTCTAACGGTTCAACCGAGTAGCAAAAACCGGAAGTAAAGCGTCGCGAGCGAAAATCAGGCAAGGCGAAGGCGGGGCTGAAAGCGGAATTTACTGCTGTAAATGAGCATTTTCAGCCCCGCCTTCAACGCAGCATGGTCGAGCGCAGCAGCTTTAAGCCGGTTTTTTTACCAGCCGAGGGTTTCTTTTAAGAAGGGAATGGTCAGCTTGCGCTGGGCCTGCAAGGAGGCCTGGTCGAGGCGTTCGAGCAGTTCAAACAGCGCGCTCATGCTGCGCGTGCCGCGGGTCAGGATAAACCGACCGACCTCATCGGGCAGTTGCAAACCACGGCGCGAGGCGCGTAGTTGCAGGGCGCGCAATTTGTCTTCATCGGACAACGACTGCAGTTGAAACACCAGCGCCAAGGTCAAGCGCGACTGCAAATCTGGCAAGCCTACCGCCAGTTCGCGCGGCGAGCAGGCGGCCGATAGCAGCAAGCGCCTGCCACTGTCGCGCAAGCGGTTAAACAGGTGAAACAGGGCCTCTTCCCAGTCGCTGCGGCCGACCACCGCATCCAGATCATCCAGACAAACCAGCTCGAACTGTTCGAGGTTGTCCAGCAACTGCGGGCCGTAATCGACCACCTCACGCAGCGGCAAATACACCGCCGGTTCATCACGCTGCTCAAAACGCAGGCAAGCGGCTTGCAGTAAATGGCTGCAACCCACGCCCGCGCCGCCCCAGAGGTAAATCAGACTCTCCGTCCAGCCAGCCTCGGGCTCACACAAACGCTCGACATAGCCGAGCGCAGCGGCGTTAGCACCGGGGTAATAGTTGGCAAAGGTGGCGTCATCACGCAGACGCACGCCCAGGGGCAGTTGGATTGGGGTCATGGCAGGTAGAGCGGCGTTATAGCGCCGTCGAAACACTCGTTAAATAGTGAGTAGGCCACGGGGCTGTTGCCCATGCGACGACAAAGTTTATACAAATCAGGCAGATGGCGCAGCAACCGAGGCAGTTAAGGCGGCGGCTGCGGGCAATCATTACCAGTGAAACTGCAGCACTGCCGGGTTTGCCATGACTGGCACAGCCAGCGCCGGATCAGCTGCAGCGGCTGGCGCCGGGCCTTCTTGTAAGCGCGCCAAGGCTAACTGCGCACGCAACTGCTCGGGGCTGGCATTCACCGAGTAGAGCAACTGCTCGCCCGTCGCCCGCTGCAACCGCGCACCGAAGGGCGCCAGCAGCCCCTGCAATTGCGCATAACGCTGCAGATTGGCGCCCTGCACCTGCACTTGTAGCGCTTGCGCGGCGCCCGGTGTGCTGACAAAGCGCGGTGCCAAGCGCTGGTTCACCGCCAACAACACCGCATTGGCCAGCGCCTGCTGATCGGCGCCCTGGGCGCTGCCCTGCTCACGCGTATCACCCAACCACAGTCGCCATTGCGCCTGCCACTGACCGCCGGCCTCATTGGCTTGCACGGCGAGCAAAGCATCGGCGCCATAGCGTGCCGAGGCAGGCTGCAAGGCCCCGGGCTGATTGGCGGATAAATTTTCTGGAGTCGCCAGTAATTGCTCATCCAGGTCAGCCAACGGCAAATTCAGCGGCAAGCCCCGCAACGACGCCGCGTTGCGCAACACGGCGGCCGCCGGCTGGGCATCGCCCACCAGCGCACTGCCGTCGCTAGAACTGTTTAACCACCAGGCCAAAATCACTGGCCGATTAGCCCCCCACAAGGCCAAGCCAACTTGGCGCAAGCTGCGCTCAGTGCTGATTGGGTCAAACTCGACCAATAACACCTGCGGTGGCCCCGCCTCGTAAGCATAACGACTGATCAACTGCTGCGGGTCAGCACGTAGCGCGGTCAAGCCTGGGTTTTGCAATGCCTGCGGGTCGCCGGTAAGGCGCAGCACCAAGGTATCCAGGGCCCGATTAAGCGCCGCATTGCGCTCATCCGGTTGCTGGCTGGCAACCACTTCACGTACTTGATAAAGACCACTGACGGTTTGTGCGGCCAGCGGTAGGCACAACAGCGACAGACTAATAACCAACAAACGGGCGATAACGCGCATCGAATTCTCGGCAAACATAAGGTTAGAAATAGACCTCTACCTTAAACAGCCACCCCCACTGCGGCAACCTTTGCTGCAATTAACGCCACGCAAAACTGCAGCAAATACAGCTCAACAAGCTGGTTATCGGGCCGATAAGGCAATTGAACCAAGCCTGACTAGACTGAGAAAAACCTCCCCACACACCTAGGCACTCCTGCCTGGAGATAATAATGTCGATAAAACTGCGTCTCCTGCTGCTCACGGCCACGGGCCTTTTCGCAGCGCTGTTGATGGGTTTGGTGAGTTACCTTAATAACGGCCGCACGGCTGAGGCGATCAGCGCCAATCAGACCATCCTGACCGCCCTGCGCAATCATCTGGATGCCGACATGATGCACGACGCACTGCGCGCCGACGTGCTGTCAGCGTTGCTGGTCGGTTTAGGCAAAAGCTCCAGCAGCAGCGATGAGGTGCGCAGCAGCATTCAAGAGCACGCCGCGCGATTTCGCCAAACCCTCGGCGATAACCAGCAGT
>JAIERD010000043.1 GCA_019747155.1 Pseudomonadaceae bacterium | reverse complement strand
TCTTCGCGGGCCTCTTGCAGATAGGCAAGCAAACGCCGACCGAGGTCTTTGACGTCCGACGCCCGCTCACGCAAATAAGCGTCGTCCATCAACTCAAAGCGTTTAACGTGCTCGCCGACCACCTTGCGCAACGCACCTTGCGCCCACTGGCCGGTGGCAATCACCCGCTCAATCTCACCGGCCAGGGCGGCGTCTTCGAGCATCATCAGGTAGACGTCAAACAGCGCCAGCTCTTCGGGGCGCAACTGGCTGGCCAGCTTGGTCGAGAGCGCGCGCATATCGGCGCGCACGGCGGTCAAGGCGGTATGGAACAGCGCCAGCTCAGCGGTGATGTCCGCCACTTGTTTGTCCGGCACCACTTCCAGGTCGGCCGGGGGCAAACGCACCAAAGCAGTGCCCACCGCCACACCAGAGGAGCCCGGCACACCGACAAAACGCGCCTCTTGCACGCCCTTGCCTTGCTTGCCCAGGCCGCGAATCGAACCGGTGGCTTCGGCGTGGGCAATAACCCCGGCCAGCTGGGCGCTCATGGTGACGAGGAAAGCTTCCTCGCCCTCATCGAATTGGCGATTTTCTTTCTGTTGGATCACCAGCACGCCCATCACCCGTCGGTGGTGGATGATCGGCGCACCGAGGAAGGAGGCATAGCGCTCCTCGCCGGTTTCGGCAAAGTAGCGATAACGTGGGTGATCGGCGGCGTTTTGCAGGTTCAGCGGCTCTTCGCGGGTGCCGACCAGGCCAACCAGACCTTCGTTGGCGGCCATGCTGACCTTGCCAATCGAGCGTTTGTTCAAGCCATCAGTGGCCATCAGCACAAAGCGATTGGTTTCCGAATCGAGCAAGTACACCGAGCAGACGTGGCTGCCCATGGCTTCTTTGACACGCTGGACAATGATCGTCAGCGCCGCTTTGAGATCCGCAGCGGCATTAACTTCCTGGACGATCCGGCGCAGCGTACCGAGCATGCTCAAGCCTGTTCTCCGTGGTCAGTCGCGCGCCAACAAGCGTGGCGCTAGTTCCTTAAGGGCGCGACGATAAACCTCGCGCTTAAATGTCACTACTTGGTCCAGCGGATACCAGTAACTCACCCAACGCCAACCGTCGAACTCGGGCTTTGGGGTCAAGTCCATGCGCACCCGCTCCTCATTGGAGAGCAAACGTAGCATGAACCACTTTTGTTTCTGACCGATGCACAGTGGCTGGCTGTGGGTACGCACCAACCGTTGGGGTAGACGATAACGCAACCAGCCACGCGTGCAGGCGATAATTTTCACATCCTGCTCTTCGAGGCCAACTTCTTCATTTAATTCACGAAAAAGCGCCTGTTCGGGCGACTCGCCGTCGTTGATCCCGCCTTGCGGGAACTGCCAGGCGTCCTGATTAATTCGCCGAGCCCAGAGCACTTGTCCAACATCATTGGTCAGAATGATGCCGACATTAGGCCGATAACCATCGCAATCAATCACGGCACTCAACCTTATAAACGCCTGAATTTAAGACATGCGGGCATTGTTCCACAAAGGCCGTGAATCCAGCAAACGCGGGGAGCGCAACAATGGGCACAGGCCCCAAAAGTGGTTATTCTGAGCGGCTTCTTTTGGCATTAATAGCAAGGTGCGCCCGTGCGTTTAGCCCTGTTCGACCTCGACAACACCCTTCTGGCTGGCGACAGCGATCATGCCTGGGGCGACTACCTGTGCGAGCGCGGGATTCTCGACGGAGTGGCCTACAAGGCGCGCAACGATGAGTTTTATCAGGATTATTTGGCCGGGCGCCTGGACATCAACGACTACCTGAATTTCAGCTTGGAGATTCTCGGCCGTAGCGAGATGGCCCAGTTGGCCCAGTGGCACCGCGAGTTTATGCGCGACTGCATCGAGCCGATCATCCTCGCCAAGGGCGAAGCCTTGCTGGCCGAACACCGCGAGGCCGGCGACCAGTTACTGATCATCACCGCCACCAACCGCTTCGTCACCGGCCCGATTGCTGCGCGCCTGGGCGTCGAGACCTTGCTGGCCACCGAATGCGAAATGCACGACGGCCGCTACAGCGGCCGCACCACCGACGTGCCCTGCTTTAAAGAAGGCAAGGTCACCCGCCTGAACCGCTGGCTGGCCGAAACCGGCATGAGCCTGGAAGGCAGCTGCTTTTACAGCGACTCGATGAATGACCTGCCGCTGCTCGAACAAGTCAGCCGGCCGGTGGCGGTCGACCCCGATCCGCGCCTGCAAGCGGAAGCCGAGCGACGCGGCTGGCCGATCATCTCGCTGCGTTGAGCGCCATGCGCCGCCGATTCAAAGCGGCTTGGCCACCATCAACCAGAAAACCGCAATAAAGGCCGCAAAGGCCGGCCAGCCGAGGGCGAACCAAATCGCCATATAGCGGCTGGCCAGCGCCGGCATGGGCGTACCCGTGGCCAGTGCCTGCGCGGCCATATCGCGCACGCGAATCTGCAACCAGAGCACTGGCAACCAACACAACCCCGCCAGCACAAACAGCCCCATGCTCCACAGCAACCACAGCTGATTCAGCGGCCAGCCGGCCACATAAGCCAAGGCCACGCCACTGATCGGCTGCAACAGCGCCGTGGTGGCGATAAACAGCCAGTCGGCAGTCACCAGATGGCGGAAGGTCGCGGCAATCACCGTCACCTCACCACCGCGCCAGGCGCGCAGGGCGTAATAAGCCGAACCCAGGCCAGTGCCAAACAGCACGGTGGACGACAAGATATGCAGGGTTTTTAGCAGCAGGTACCAACTCATCCGACAACACCGTCATGCCGCTTAAGCGCCTGCATCATACCGGCTTGGCACCCATCAGGCCGAGAATCGCCAGCAGCACCAGCACCAGCAAACCGGCGTAAACCGCCGTAAAACGCAGCAAGCGGGTCGGTGCCGGGGTGGCGCCGAGGGCTTGCCAAGCGGCGAGGCGGCCGGCCAGCAACAGGCCGAGCAGCATCAGCAGTACATAGAGGCCGGAGCTGAGCAGCAACCACAATTGCCCCAGCGGTAAACCGGCGCTATTGACCAGGCACCAACCGCTCACCGGCAGGCTCAGCGCCAGCACACCGAGCAGCGGCAAGCTGATCATGCGAGTACGGCGCAACTTGCGTTGCAGCACGGCCGCATCACCGCCACGGGCGGCTTTCCAGAGCATCAATACATGCACCAGCAGACCGACGAAGACCAAGATGGCCGGCAGGCTGTGGGCGATTTTCAGCAGTTGATAGTTTTCCATTAGCTAGATTCCAGTTCCGTGTTGCATGAGGGAAGGGCTTTTGTAGGAGCCAGCTTGCTGGCGATTTGTCGCCACAAAAAGCATCGCCAGCAAGCTGGCTCCTACGGATGGATTATTCAGCCAAGAAACAGCCGATAAGCCTGATTGTTGCTTTCATCCCAATAGGGGTAACCGATGGCATCCAGCGCCGCCGGGATCAGATGACGCTCGCTCTGCGGGACCTGCAAGGCGGCCAGCACCCGGCCATCGGCGGCGCCGTGGTTGCGGTAGTGGAACATCGAGATATTCCAGCGCCCGCCGAGTTTGTGCAGGAAGTTAAACAAGGCGCCAGGCCGCTCGGGGAACTCGAAGCGAAACACCACCTCATCCGGCACCGCCGCCGCATGACCACCGACCATATGACGGATATGCAGCTTGGCCAGCTCGTTGTCGG
>JAIERD010000544.1 GCA_019747155.1 Pseudomonadaceae bacterium | reverse complement strand
CGTAGGTGGCCAGACTGGGAAAAGTGAATAGCGCCAGGGCGATATTGTTGGCGCCTTCGGATGGCAGAAAGTAGCCGTGGTGCTGGCCACCAAAGCGCGCGACCAGGGGGATCCACAGCTTGCCGTAGTGCTCGAATTCCTTGAGTTTGTTTGGGTCGAGGACATAGCGCAGATAACAAGTGACCATAAATCCTCTCGCTTATTTAACGACGCTGAAATCCTTACCCCACAACCGCAGCGATTTCGGCCCTTCCACCGGCCCCTGGAACACGAACTTCTGCCGCACACCGGTCTTCGGCGGCACAGTGACTTCGTCGGGATTGTCGATGCCGGGAACCAGACTGCTGGAGTAGTCGTCCTGGTCGATGGCCAGCAGCGCGCCGTTTTGCCAGAGGTTGATCAGGCGTACGGGTTTGTCGGTTAGGTTTTTAAAACCGAGCAAGGCGCTGAGGTTTCCTTCGACGGCTTCGACTTTCAGCAGTTTTACCTCGACCTTGCCGTCCAATTGGTCGAGCTGGGAAATGATCAACGCACCATCGACGCCCTGGGCTGACTCGCGGCCTTCGGTGACGCCTTCGGAGGCGCCGCCCAGCAGGTTCTTGCCGGCAGAAATCGCCGACGACACTGCAGCCTTGGCCGATTCCTTGAGGGTGCTGGTCTCGCTCACTGGCTCTTCGGCGCAGACCATACCGGCGCTCAATAGCAGCGCCAGCGCCGTGTTCATTCCTGAATACTTGCCCATGCTTGTTGCTCCTTGTTGCCGACAACGGCCTTGTAAGGCGGCTTTTTTAGCATAGGCACAGCAGGAAAGCAGCCGCTAAGTGATCACCTTGCCAGCGCGCAGGTCGGCGATCTGCTCGGCGCTGTATCCCAACTCCAGCAGCACCTCGGCGGTGTGCGCACCAATGGGTGCGCCGATGTGCCGGGGCGCGGGCAAACCGTTGGAAAATTTGATCGGGCACGCCATCTGCCGTTGCGGCGTTTTACCCTCACGCGGCACCTCGACCAGCAGTTCGCGGGCCAGTATCTGCGGGTGTTCAACCGCCTCGGCCAACCCCAGCAGCGGCTCGACGCAGGCGTCCAGAGCGGCAAACACATCACGCCAGTCGGCAAAGTCGCGCTTGTCGAACTCCAGCTGAATTTCGCGCTTGAGTGCCTGTTGCTCTTCAGGTTTGGGCGACAGGCCACGGCTGGCCAGTTCCGGCCGACCAATGGCGGCGCAGAACTGCTGCATAAACTGCGGTTCCAGGCTACCGACCGAGAACCAGCGACCATCACGGGTGCGGTAGTAATCGTAAAAACTACCGCCATTCAGCGCCTGGTTCTCCATATCAGGTTCCACGCCGCAGGCCAGATAACCGGCACCGGCCATGGCATGCAGGCTAAAGGCGCAGTCGCTCATGCTCACATCAACATACTGGCCCTCGCCCGTGACCTGGCGCTGAATCACCGCCGCCAGCAGCCCCATTACCCCATGCAAAGAACCGCCAGCGATGTCGGCGGCCTGAATCCCCAGCGGCAAGGGCCCAGTGTCGCGGCGCCCGGTATAGCTGGCGATGCCGGTCAGGGCCAGGTAGTTGATGTCGTGGCCGGCGCGATCCTTGTACGGCCCGGTCTGGCCATAGCCGGTGATGGACACATAAATTAGCCGTGGATTGATCGCCTTGAGCGCGGCGTAACCCAACCCCAGGCGCTCCATCACCCCGGGACGAAACTGCTCCAGCACTATGTCGTAGTCGGCAACCAACTGCTTGACCACCTCCACCGCCGCCGGCTGTTTTAAATCCAGGGCCATGCCGCGCTTATTGCGATTGAGGTAGGCATGACTGGCCGCCACGCCCTCATCAAAGGGTGGCAGCACGCGGATCAAATCCATACGAGTTGGCGACTCGATGCGCAGCACCTCGGCGCCCATATCAGCCAGTAGCAAAGAGGCAAAAGGCCCCGGCAGCAGAGTGGAGAAATCCAGCACTTTTAGCGATGACAACGGACCTTGCATCAATACACTTCCTTTCAGGTTTCCCAATACAGCGGCTGGCGCGCCGGTAGTGCGGCGACTAATGCTGCGTAACGCGCCTCCAGTACATTGCGGCGGATCTTCATGGTCGGCGTCATGCAGCCGTTGTCCACCGTCCAGGGCTCGCGCACCAAGACAAAATGACTGATCCGCTCATGGGGTTGCAGTTGGGTATTGAGGTGCGCCAGGGTCGCCTGCAAATCGGCGCCAACCTGCCCAGCGGGTAGCAAACGCGCCGCCGGTGACAGTTCGATCAACGCCAACGGTTGATCGAGATTGCTGCCCATCAAGCAGACCTGTTCAACGTGACTGTTCTTGGCAATCTCCCCCTCGATCGGCGCCGGTGCCATGTACTTGCCCTTGGTGGTTTTGAAGATGTCTTTGACCCGCCCGGTGATGCGCAAGTAGCCGTCACTGTCCAGCTCGCCCTTGTCACCGGTGTGCAGCCAGCCATCGACCAAGGCCTCGGCGGTTTTTTCCGGCTCCAGGTAATAACCGAGCATCAGGGTCGGGCTGCGAAACAGAATTTCGCCACTCTCGGCGATGCGCACCTCCAGCCCTCGCATCGCCCGGCCTACGGTACCAAAACGCACTTGCCCCGGCCGATTGAAGCAGCCATAGGCGACGTTTTCGCTCATCCCGTAGCCCTCACAGAGGGTCAGGCCGATAGCTTGATACCAGTCGAGCAGGCCACGGGAAATCGCTGCGGCGCCAGAGATCATGATCCGCGCCTGATCCAGGCCCAGGCCGCGCCGGATCTTGCGCGCCACCAGCCAGCCGAGCAGCGGGATACGCAGCAGCCGGGTCAATTTTGCCTGCGGCAGCTTCTCCAGCACCCCTTGTTGAAAGCGCGTCCACAGCCGTGGCACGGCGAAAAACACCGTAGGCCGCACGTGGCGAAGATCGCTGGCAAAGGTCTCCATCGACTCGACAAAGGCCACCGGCGCGCCGCAATACAGGCTGTTGAACTCGACCATGAAACGCTCGGCCACATGCGACAGCGGCAGAAAGGAGAAGAATCGATCCTGCGGGCTCATGTGCATTTCCGCGCAGGCGTTGGCCGCAGTAAAAGCCATGGCATGCACCGAGAGCATCACCCCCTTGGGATTGCCGGTAGTGCCGGAGGTGTACACCAGGGTCAGCACTTGCTCGGGCTGCTGCACCGCCACCGTTTGCAGCGGCTCATGCATAGCCAATAAAGCGTGCCAGTCATGGGCACAGGCCATGGTCGGATATGGCAGCGCAATGCGGGTCAACTGCGGGCCAATGCCGGCCTCCAACTTGTCGGCGTCATCCAGTTTGCCGAGCAGAATCACCTTGCACTGCGCATGCTCCAGCACATAGGCGATGCTCTCGGCGGTTTGCAGCGGATACAGCGGCACACTGACCAGGCCGGCCATCATGATCGCCAGATCACAGATGAACCACTCAGCGCAGTTCTTCGACAGCAGCGCCACCCGATCACCCGGCGCGCAACCCAGCGCCAGCAAGGCACTGGCCAAACGCCGGGCCTGATCATCGACCTGACGCCAAGTTAAATCATGCCACTGACCATTAATCGGCTGACGCAGCCAGACCGCATCGGGTTGCACAGCCAGCCAGTGGGCAAACTGTTCGAGGGGCAATTTTTCGGTCATGGCGACT